>DAOUVS010000184.1 GCA_030667525.1 Candidatus Zixiibacteriota bacterium
CGAAATCGGGAGTGGCACATTTTGCCTGCGAGAATGAGGCTGAAACGATACATAAGGTCCGCAAACTGTTCAGTTATATCCCTCTGAATAATCTTGAAGACCCGCCTATAGTTGAATGCACCGACCCATTGGATCGCGAGGAAGAGAAACTCAACAGTGTTGTTCCTGAAGATTCGAATAAATCGTATGACATGAAAGAAGTGATTAACAATATCGTCGACGATGGCGATTTCTTTGAAGTGCACGAAGATTTTGCGATGAATATTATTGTCGGGTTTGCCCGTCTGGGTGGCCGTACTATCGGGATTATTGCTAATCAGCCGTCTGTTTTGGCCGGGTGTCTCGATATTAATTCATCAGTGAAAGGTGCAAGGTTTATCAGGTTCTGCGATTCGTTTAATATTCCACTATTAACATTGGAAGATGTCCCCGGATTTCTACCCGGCACCGATCAGGAGCATGGCGGTATCATTAAAAATGGTGCCAAATTGCTTTATGCCTACTGTGAAGCGACCGTTCCGAAAATCACCGTTATTACCCGCAAAGCGTATGGCGGTGCGTATGATGTTATGAATTCCAAGCATGTTCGCGGCGATATGAATTATGCCTGGCCGACCGCCGAGATAGCGGTGATGGGTTCCAAGGGTGCTGTGGAAATTATTTTTAAAAAAGATATTGCCAGTGCCAAAGACCCCAAGGCTGAGCTGGAGAAAAAAACCGAGGAGTTCCGCGAACAGTTTGCCAATCCATTTACTGCCGCGGCACGTGGGTATGTTGACGATGTTATCGAACCAAAGACAACCCGGGCGAGATTAATTCGCGCATATCAAATGCTTGAGACAAAAAAAGACGAGAACCCTCCCAAGAAACATGGAAACATCCCGTTGTAAAATCTTATGGATAGAAAAATTAAAAAAGTATTAGTGGCCAACAGGGGGGAGATCGCGGTTCGGATTATTCGGGGGTGTGCCGATGCCGGAATAAAATCGGTGGGAATTTATTCGGAGTGTGATCGCACCGCCTATCATGCACGACTGGCTGATGAGGTGTACTATGTTGGTCCCTCACCGTCGATCGAAAGTTATCTGGTGCAGGATAAAATTATTGAGATCGCCAAAAAATCAAAAGCCGATGCGATTCATCCCGGTTACGGTTTTCTGGCCGAGAACGCCGAATTTGCCAAGCTGTGTGAAACCAGCGGTATTATATTTATTGGGCCAAAATCGGAGACGATTGCATTATTAGGTGACAAACTTGAGGCTCGCAAAATGGCCATAAAGGCAAATTTACCACTTGTCCCGGGTGCCGAATTTGATAATTCCAATATTTCTGAGGTAGAGTCTATCGCCGAAAAAATCGGTTATCCGGTTCTTATCAAAGCAGCCGCTGGCGGTGGCGGAAAAGGGATGCGGGTGGTCGAGGATAAGGAAAAACTCTCCGAATCAATTAAATCTGCAATTCGTGAAGCAACATCCGCTTTTGGTGATGGTCGCGTGTATCTTGAAAAGTATGTTATCAAACCGCGCCACGTCGAGATTCAAATACTGGCCGATATGTACGGCAGCGCCATCTATCTTGGTGAACGTGAATGCTCGATTCAGCGCCGTCATCAAAAAGTGATCGAAGAATCACCATGTCCGATTATGACCCCGGAACTACTTAAAAAAATGGGTGAGGCGGCGGTTAACATTGTCAAAGAATCAAAATATGTAGGTGCCGGAACGGTTGAGTTCCTGGTTGATAAAGATCTAAATTTCTATTTCCTCGAGGTGAATACCCGTTTGCAGGTAGAACATCCGGTGACGGAGATGGTGACCGGGATCGATATTGTTCGTGAGCAGTTCCGTATCGCCGAAGGCAAAAAGTTATCGTTTAAACAGGATGATGTCAGGCAAAACGGCCATGCTATCGAGTGCCGGATATATGCCGAGAACCCCGAGCAGGGCTTTATGCCGTCGACCGGTACAATAGAACAGTATCGCGAACCATCCGGCCCGGGGGTCAGGGTCGATGCCGGAGTTGTTGCCGGCTCACAAATTCCGATTTATTATGATCCGATGATTGCCAAGATGGTGGTTTGGGGTGCAAACAGAACCGAAGCGATTGAGCGAACACTCAGGGCACTTAATGAGTACCGTATCTCTGGACTGTCAACAACGATTGGATTTGCCAGCGCCGTGATGAGTAATAAGAATTTCAGAAAAGGTGATTATGCCACCGATTTTGTCGAGAAAGAATTTCCTGAGAAACGATTCTCCTGCCATATAGATGATATAAAGCAGAAAGCGGCCATATCGGCAGCAGTGTTTGAATATCTCGGACGGCAAAAAGTGACGGTTAATAGTCCCGGGAAAAAAGCGGGAAACGGATCAACAAAAAATGGATGGTCACAGTACTATCGCAGCCGGTCGATCAATCGCATGGGCGGAAGCAGATAAGATATGTCAGATATAAAAGAACGATTTTTGGTTACTATAGATAATACTGAGTATGATCTCAATCTGTCACGTCAGGGTGAGTCTTGTTTTGTCGAATTAAACGGCGATAAGTATGAGGTCAGCTTCGACAAACTGTCCGGTCAGAATTTTCTATTTCGATTAAATGAAAACTCCTCAGAAATCAACATTACAAAAAATAATGGCACCATTTCGATGTTCCTTGATGGCTCAGAAATGGATGTCAAAGTCGAGCCATACAGCCTGGCCGAGTTGAGGAAAAAAGTTGGGGTCTCAAGCGAAGGCAAGGGTGTTAAAATTGTTGTGGCGCCGATGCCCGGTTTGGTTCTTCAGGCAGAAGTTAAAATTGGTGACGAAGTCAAAAAAGGCGACTCGCTGATTATTGTCGAAGCGATGAAAATGGAAAATATTATCAAAGCTACATCGGCCGGCACAGTCAAAGCGATTTTTGTGTCACCCGGGCAGGCGGTTGACAAAAACGATAAGCTGATTGAATTTGAATAGATGAGTTTGGATAAAATAGATAAAGAAACAACTTCAGGAATTAAGATTCCGGTTGTTGCCGAAAAAAGCAGTTCTCACGAAACAGATAATTCTCCGGGTGAATATCCATTCACACGTGGCATCTATAAAAATATGTATCGGGGGCGGCTCTGGACGATGCGTCAGTATGCAGGTTTTGGGACCGCCGAGGAAACTAATCAACGTTTTCGGTATCTCCTAAAAAGCGGTCAAACCGGTCTGTCGGTTGCCTTTGATCTGGCGACACAAATCGGATATGATTCGGATCATCCGATGGCGAGAGGTGAAGTTGGCCGCACCGGGGTCGCGATCGATTCTCTGGCCGATATGGAAAAACTGTTTGACAAGATTCCTCTCGGCGAAGTTTCAACCTCAATGACGATCAATTCGACCGCGGTGATTTTATTGGCGATGTATATAAGTGTCGCCAAAAAACAGGGCGTCGCTTCAAAAGATATTTCAGGGACAATTCAGAATGATATTCTAAAAGAGTTTATCGCGCGCGGGACATATATTTTCCCACCGGAACCATCGATGCGTATCATCACCGATATATTTGCTTATGCCGGGGAACATCTCCCGCGATTTAATACGATCTCGATCTCTGGTTATCATATCCGTGAAGCTGGAGCTACTGCAGTTCAGGAGATCGCTTTTACTTTATCAGATGCAATCGCATATGTGGAAGGTGCATTGAAGGCGGGACTCGATATCGATGCTTTCGCACCGCGCTTATCATTCTTTTTTGCCGCACATAGTAATCTGTTTGAAGAGATCGCTAAATTCCGCGCCGCCAGAAAAATATGGGCTAAAATTGTCAAAGAACGGTTCGGTGCAAAAAAAGAAAAATCATTGCTGCTTCGATTTCATACGCAGACCGGCGGTTCCACATTAACTGCTCAGCAACCGGAAAATAATATTGTTCGCACCACAATGCAGGCGCTCGCGGCGGTTTTGGGTGGAACACAATCGTTGCATACTAATGCTTTCGATGAAGCGCTGGCGCTTCCTACCGAAAAATCGGCCGAGATCGCACTGCGTACCCAGCAGATACTCGGTTTCGAATCAGGTATCGCTGATTCTGCCGACCCGCTTGGCGGCTCCTATCTGATGGAACATCTGACTTCCGAAATTGAAAAAAAGACGCTTGATTTGATGGCGATTATAGAAAATCAAGGTGGTGCAATAAAATGTGTTGAGAATGGATATTTTAAAACCGAGATTGCAAATTCGGCCTATTCTTTCCAGAAGGCGATTGAATCCAATGATACAACAATTGTTGGCGTGAATCGTTTCAAGAGTAGTCTCGATTCACCACCGTCTGATATTTTAAAAGTTGATCCATCACTGGAACAAAAACAGGTTGAGAAACTAAAACTATTAAAGAAAACCAGAAATAACGAAAAAGTTTTGCGGTCTTTGGAAAATATAAAAATCGCCGCAAAGGAAGAAAATAATATTGTCAATCCCGTTATTGAGGCGGTTGAGGAGTATGCCACAATCGGTGAGATTTCGGATTGCCTAAGAGAAATCTGGGGAGAGTACCATGAAAGAATTTAGATCATTATTGCTGATCGCTCTATTTGCTTTTTTAATCGGCTGTGGCGCCGATGAGCCAAAAGAAACCGAAGTAACTACAGAACTGTCTGATGCAGTTACTGAATTAACCGAGGAAGATAAATTAAAAGCCTCGATGACCGAATTTATCGAACGTATGATCGAGGGTGACAAAACTGTCTTATACGAACATGAGTTCAGTTACTATAAAGATGAGACTTCATTTTCCGAATATATGACACAACATAAAGTTATTGATTATGCTTATGATACTTTAGGCGGCATTACTTACAATACGGTTAATATCCTAGGCGACTCGGCCATTGTTAATGCCAATATTATATATGAATCAAAAGCTGGTGGCGAGATAATCAAAACATACACATTTAAGATGTATAATTTTAATGGGAAATGGATAAAACCGTATTTGTCGAAGGTAAGACTGGAACGGGATTATCTTGAACAAAGACGTATTTATGATTCCACTGTCGCTGCCGAGGAAGCTGGGAATTAGTAAGAATATAATTAATGAGTAAAGTTTCACACATTGGCATCGCCGTTGATAATTTGGAGAAATCGATTGAACTGTTTTCCAAAATTCTAGGATGTGATCCCATATCAATAGAAGAAGTAGCCGACCAAAAGGTCAAAGTGGCGATATTTAGACCGGGTGGCGAACACACAACAGCGATTGAGCTGGTCTGCCCGGTGTCAAACGACAGTCCGGTCAAAAAATATATCGATAAGCGGGGACAGGGACTACATCATATTTCAATTAATGTCGAAAATATTGCCGACAAACTTGACCACTTAAAAAGCAAAGATTTTAAATTGATTGACCAAGCACCGCGTCAGGGAGCAGAGGGCAAAAAAATCGCATTTGTGCACCCATCGTCAACATCGGGTGTCCTGATTGAATTGGAGCAGGATTAGACTATTTTACAGCCTGATCGAGAAACCGTTCGGCTCCACATCTCTGGCACGTTTTTTTGTCATTATGATTAGCCAGTTGACAGTCGCGACATCTCCAGAAATATTTTGAATCTCCGCCCAGCGGATTTCGGGAAGATTGCACTTTTTTATTGCGATAATAGAAAAAGCCCATCAGCACAATAACTACAAATAAAATTATATATCCATAACCTGGTTTTTTCGGGAAGAGACTATCCGAAAGTGGGATTGTTATAACAAATGAGTTGATCATCTTTTCCAAATCGGCGGCGGCAGATTTATCTGATTGCGATGATCTGTTACCTCGCATCAGATAAAAAATCTGTCGGTTGTTTTTGGTGCGGATTATTATTCCTTTTAAGACAACCAAAACGGTATCAGATTCTAAATTTATTTTCTCATTATAATTATGATAAAAAGAAGCCCGATCCTCACCCAGATTGAGATTGATATCTTCATAAGGAATCTCTCCGACACCAAGTTGCTGGTAAAGTCCGTCAATCGCCTCAAGAATATCATATCTGGAATTCAGACGATTCTCTTCAGCTATTTCATATTGCAAAATCGACAGCCTGGCATCCGGATCATCGCTTTTTCGGATAGTCATCTCCATCGGCGACGATTCTACCGGTATCCACCCGTCGGGCAGATCGGTCCCATATCCGATACCATCAGCATGGCGGCCTCCAAAATCCTGACTCGCCAGCGGTATCGATAGGAGAAAAATCAAAAATAGAAACAGAAATTTCATATTATTAGTATCGGA
>DAOUVS010000309.1 GCA_030667525.1 Candidatus Zixiibacteriota bacterium
CTCTGATAATAGCCGTTAAACCAAAAAACAAACCAATTTCAATAAGCGAAATACCCAATTCGGAATGAAAATATAAAGCAATAAAAGGAATGGAAATTGAAAAACCTGCTGAAGAGGCAATCCAGCCGATAGCAAGAATCCAAAGACGTCGGTCAAATTTATTAATATATGCTTTTAGATTATCATACATTTGATAGCAATCCTTTTAGCGAATCACAAATTTGCCCAAATCCATCCAACTGGCATTTTCCAAAACTGTTTTTGGCCATCCGAATCAAATCGCCACTATCTGATAATTGTTTGAGTTTCTCGGAAAAGATATCGGCGGTATTATCATTCAATATCTCTTTAGCAACTTCAATATTTATCAGGATATCTTTATTTATTGGGGAAAACGGTCCAACCGATGGATTCAATATAAACATAGGAATACCTAATCCAAGCGCCCAGTTAGTCCGTTCATGCGAGGGAGAAACAAAATAATCAAAATATTCAAAAAGTTTTTCGGTATATCGGTCTTCCTCTTCTCGATCAATAAATGAGACCATAAGAATCTTACTATTATTAAAATATGTCACGATATTGTCTTTTGCATCTAACGTATCAATAATCTCGGCTTCAATTTTAGAGCGAACATCTTTTTCAAGCTTCCCCCCTGCTTTGCAAAAAACAATAGCCTTTTGGCTGTTTTTCTCTAAAGAGAAGAGCATTTTGATTATTTTATTAATATGTCCAATCGGTTCGGCGCCTGATGAAAAAAAAGCACCGACAAGATCAGCATTGGCATTCAGTCGCGCTAATCTTGTCTCATACATTCTTGCGGCATTTATTTTTAGTTTATTTTCAATGCATAATCCAGTTACGGTTATAATATTTTCATAGCTTCCTTTTTGGCAAAATCTTTCTTTTGCTTCGACGGATGGTACAAATATTTTTCTGGCCCCGTTTGCAATAACCATATCAGGTACCGCAAGTTCACCGTGCTGGTAATAAACTTCGGTTAAATCTGAAATCATCGGGATCAACATCGGATGCGCCACCAGAGTCGGATGGTGATTATTTTTTATATATTCTCTTATCCCTCGCGCTAATATTTTTTCAATAAACCCGTAACTATCGGTTTTTTTATTTTTACGAATTACTGAATAGATTTTGCCAATCAATCCCCCCTGACTTCCCCGATGATACATAAATCTAATTAGTTTCCAAAGAGATAGAGATAAACCTGAAGAGAGATCAAAAACATTGGTAGTATTTACTTCAATTTTTTCAGAGTGATTTCGTTGAATCTCTTCGCAGATGCCATCAAGGTAAAATGGGTGACCACGCCCGATATTTGTATAGAGAATATTTAGTTTTTTCTTATCTGCCATATCACATGTTTATCCTTGGATCAATAAAAGGAATATTTGATGCGAAACCAATATGAATATTTGTCGGCAGCTACAATATAGACTTTTTTCGAACCAGAGTATCAAAGGCAACCGGATCGGTATCGCCTTCGGTATTAATCAGGAGAATCGTTGATTCATCTCCAAGATTTAGTTTTTCTCGAATTGTCCTGGTCGATTCAGAATCAAATAAAGCGATCAACCCGGCCAATCCGGCTGCCCCAGATTCCCCCGAAATGATTTGCCGATCATCTCCGGTTGGGTTATAATATCTTTGCATAGCATCGACACAAAAATGATCCGACACCGACATAAACATATCAAATCCGGTTTTGATGAATGGCCAGGCAACAGTTGATGGTGTACCACAGTTAAGTCCGGCCATAATTGAATTTTGATCATTTTTGAGTGAAATTGGTAATCCATCTTTTGATTTTATTGAAACCATCAGACAGGCGGCATCGGTCGGCTCTACTGAGATAAGTTTGGTATTTGACAAACTATCTTCCATATTATAAAACCATGACGCCGCTGCGGCCAGCGCCCCTACCCCGCCCTGGATAAACAGCGCATCAATGGCAGTTGATTCTTCCAATTCCTTATGAATCTCGCGAAACATCGTTAGATACCCGGCCATAATATATTGAGGTATCTTTTCATACCCCGGCCATGATGTGTCCGAAACAATCTGCCAGCCATGTTTTTTTGCATCATTGGCGGCACGGTTGACAGCATCATCATAACTGCCATCAACAACAATTACTTCCGCCCCTTCTGATTTGATATTTTCTATGCGCGATTTGACCGAATTACCCGGCATATATACTACAGCATCCTGCCGCAACTTCCGGGCCGCCCATGCAACCGCTCGTCCATGATTACCATCGGTGGCGGTACAAAACTTAAATTCATTTGGTGATAGAAAATTACTACTATAAAAGTTTTCTATTTTTATTTCCGGTCTCTTTTGATTTTTCAAATAATCTTTGACGATGCGATAAATGGCGTAAGTCGAACCAAGCGCTTTGAATGCCTTAAGCCCAAACCGGAACGATTCATCTTTAACCAACAACTGTTTAATTCCGAGAGTTTCTGCAAGTTTTGGCAAGCTGACCAAAGGTGTTGGTTTATACTCAGGTATTGAACGGTGTAAATCAAGGATATCAGAAAAACCAAAAACGAGACCGGCTTCATTTTCCCATTTTGGTTTTTTTTGACGATACCGGTTGATAAAAAA
>DAOUVS010000345.1 GCA_030667525.1 Candidatus Zixiibacteriota bacterium
AAATAATGGCGGCACCGCTCTTCTAAAAAATCCGACCCTGGCCGGGGAAATCATGGCTGCGGCAGTGGAAAACTGTTCACTTCCGGTTACTATTAAAATCCGAAGTGGCTGGTTAAAGGACTCCGATATATATCTTGAGCTTGGCATAATAGCCGAAAAAGCTGGGATATCGGCAATCGCTTTTCATCCCCGAAGTCGCTCGGATAGTTACAGAGATAAGTCGGACTGGTCAAAGATAACTCTATTGAAACAGGAAGTTTCTATTCCGGTTATTGGCAATGGAGATATTAATACGCCTGAGGATGCCGAAGCGATGTTATCTCAAACCGGCTGTGATGCGGTAATGATCGGCCGCGCGGCGATGCGCAATCCATTTGTGTTTCAACAAATAAAAAGTTATCTTGACAATGGTAAAATTATATCGGATATGACTATAGAAAAAAAATATGAACTGATACTTGAACATTCGCAGTTGATGACAAAGCAGTTTGGCGAAAGAAATGGTGCTTTAATGATGCGCAAGCATCTCGCTTGGTATACAAAAGGAATACGCGGTGGCGCAGATTTAAGACGGCAAATGTATACTGTTGAATCTTATCAGGATATTTGCAGATTGTTTGATGATTATGGACTGAATAATAAGGGCAAAATTGATGGATAAATCTCGACTAAAAAAAATTCTGGATCAAGTCAAATCTGGGAAACTTCCGGTAGATAAAGCGACTGAGCAGTTAAAGAATTTCCCGGTGGAAAATCTTGAGTTTGCCCGGATCGATCATCATCGGGCCCTGAGAAGGGGGCAACCTGAAGTCATTTACTCCCCCGGTAAAACTGATAAGCAGATAATTGAGATCGCCGGAAGAATTAATAAAAGCGGATGTGACGCCATTATTACCCGTTTTGAAGAAAGTCGTTTTAAGGCGATAAAAAAAGTTCTGAAGCGGGCTGAATATTATCCTGATGCTCGAATGGTTCTTATCCTTGGTGGGCGGAAGAAAAAACCGGCGTTACAAACCGACACGGCTGTTCTGGTCTGTAGCGGTGGGACCTCGGATATTCCGGTGGCCGAAGAAGCGGCATTAACCGCATGGGCGATGGGCTGCCCGGTTGACAGGCTTTATGATGTTGGCGTGGCTGGGATTCATCGGCTTTTTAATGAAACTGATCGTATCAAAAAGGCTGGCGTATTGATTGTTGTTGCCGGGATGGAAGGAGCGCTGCCATCGGTGATAGGTGGGCTGGTTGATAAGCCGGTTATTGCGGTTCCGACCTCAATAGGTTATGGGGCCTCTTTTGGAGGGTTGGCGGCTCTGCTGGGAATGCTTAATTCATGCGCCTCTGGTGTTACGGTAGTTAATATTGATAATGGCTTTGGAGCCGGAATTGCCGCCTCGCTAATTGCTAAAAGCATTTCAAGAGTTGAAAAGTAACAATATGAAAATTCTATATTTTGACTGTTTTTCAGGAATCTCAGGCGACATGACAGTCGGCGCCTTGCTAAATCTCGGGTTGCCTTTTGAATATCTGGAAGAGTCTTTGAAAAAACTAAATATCAGCGGTTATCAACTGGAACAAACTGTTACCGAGCGGCATAAAATATCGGCAACCAAGTTTGATGTTTCAGTTACTGATGATAAGGGACATCGCCATTTAAAAGATATTGTCGGAATGATTAATTCATCTGATCTCTCGGATCGAATTAAAGAGATCTCAAACTCGGCATTTGAGCGACTTGCTCAGGCTGAAGCAAAAATTCATAACTCCACCCCTGATAAGGTTCATTTTCATGAGGTTGGCGGGATCGATGCGATTATTGATATTGTCGGCAGTGCTATCGGGGTAGAATATTTTAAGCCCGATGTTGTCTATTGCTCCACTGTTATGCTGGGTCAGGGAACGA
>DAOUVS010000103.1 GCA_030667525.1 Candidatus Zixiibacteriota bacterium
ATCCGCCTTCGGATTAAAAGATGTCTATGGCATAATTCTTGGATTGTTGTCGCTTGCGGCTTTAGTCTGGATTCTTACACCTTCAGTAAGAAAAGTATACTTTTCATCCTAAAAATAGATTGACATCAGCCGAAATATAGATACATTGGCAGGAACAAAATATTCGACCTGGCGCCCTAGCTCAGTTGGTAGAGCAACGGACTGAAAATCCGTGTGTCCGCAGTTCAATTCTGCGGGGCGCCATTTTTTTTTGTACAGTATAAATTTATCCGAAAGTTATCAGCAGCACACCGATGACAGCCAAAACAATACTAACGCTTTTAATAATATTCAGCGGCTCCTTTAAAAATATAGCTGCCAGGATAAAGATAAAAATATTGCTGGTTTGATTCAGAGCCGCCGCCGTTGATGCCTGAGCATATTTCATTCCGGCCAACCAGAGGATCATGGCAACATAGGCACCAAGAAATGATCCCGATAATGTATATAGCCAACCTTTCCCGCCAATTGCCGAGAAGGCAATTTTTTTCCTTTGGGGATGAAAGAGAAATACAATTAGCAAGATAATCAAACCGCCGATCAATCGGATTTCAGTGGCCCAGAGTAACGGGGATTGTTCCAAAAGCGGTTTTATCATGACAATTCCAACAGCATTTGTTCCCATCGCCAAAACACCATATAACAAACCAAGTAAGAAATCCCGGCGGGAAATTTTTCCTCTCCCCTTTTTATGAGTTGCAGCCAAAACCGCCGAGAGAACCAGAACAACGCCGACAACTTGTATGAAAGTAAAAGATTCGCCAAGCCAAAGTATTGATAAAGAGATAATAAACGGGCTATATAAACAATCGACAATCGCCGTCATTCCGGCACCAATAAGATTCAGACATTTGAAAAATAGTGTATCGGCAATACCTATCCCCAAAGCACCGCTTAATATCAAAAGCCAATAATCTTTGGCCGGGCCCGGCCGGATTAAAGATTCGCCCATTATTAGCATGGTTATGAAAAAAAGTGAAAAAGCCAGAATATTTTTATAAGTATTGAGGGCAATAGGATGAACCGATTCGCCGCTTTTTTTGAAAAGAATAACTGCCATTCCCCATGCTAAAGCAGTTACCAATGCAAAGGTTTCACCAAGATATTGCTGTATAAAGTCCATTGCTTCCCTCCAAAGGTGCCTCATATCACGCAGAAGTATCGAAGCGCCAATTTACTCTGAAAACCAAATAAGTCAAGCCCCGGTGATATTTATCCGTAACACTAATGTTTTACTATTGACATAATTGTCAAAATAACTGAATATAGACTGAAGAAATGGAATATTCAAATCAGGATGATTATTTTTATCTGAATCAGAATCGATTCGGATTTGGGAGGTTACTGGAGATGCCGATTAAACCGATCATATTAAAATTTTTAGGCATTGTTGTTTTATCCTGTATGATTTTAGGATGTGGACAGGTTTCCGAAGATATCACCTACACTACCAAATCAGACAAAGCGCTGCAGTTTTTTCTCGATGGTGTGGAAAAAACCGACAATTTTTATAATGATGAAGCTCGAGCCCTTTTTGGCAAAGCGGTTGAATTGGACCCCGAATTTGCCATAGCTTATTATTACTGGGCAATCACTTCGGTAACGCAAGATGATTTTCAATCCCGTCTTTCCCGGGCGGTTGAATTAATTGACAATGCTTCTGAACCTGAGCGGTTATTAATATTAAGCCAAAAAGCGGCGAATGATGACAGTGCCGGACTGGCTCTGGAATATTTGCAGCGGCTTGTTAAGATCTGCCCCGTGGGAAAACGAGCTCATTATAGACTTGGCATATTTTATTTTGGTCAGCAGGAGTGGGCTTTGGCGATCGATGAAATGAATGCTGTCATTCTTATTGACGCCAATTTTGCTCCAATTTATAATCTTTTGGGGTATGCTTATGTTAATATAAAAAAATATCCTGAGGCAATCAGTGCCCTGAAAAAGTACTCAGCGTTACGACCAGAGGATCCAAATCCTCATGATTCGATGGGCGAAATATTCCTTATGATTGGCGATTATGATAGTTCCATTAAACATTACACGATGTCTCTAAAACTGGAATCAGATTATGTACCATCAAACGCCGGATTAGGACACAACTATGTTTTTATGGGGGAATTCGAAAAAGCACGAACTGCCTATGATGAGATATTTATCAATGCCCGTAACATTGCCGACACAAACACAGCTTACTTATGGAAATCCATATCCTATATTCACGAGGAGCAAAGTGATAAAGCTCTCGAGGTACAAAAAGAACATCTTGAACACGCCAAAATCCTAACTGACATTTATACTCAGGCTTTGATCCATGGACGTATGGCCGCTATTTATCGGGAAATCGGGAATTTTGAAATGGCTCTTCAGGAATGTTCCAATACGCGAGAAATCGCTGAGCGACCTGATATGCAGCCGGGACTTCAGGAAGTATATGAACGCAATTACTTTTTCACCGAAGCAATTGTATATAGTCGTTTAGGTAAAAAGGAAAAAGCCCGGGAAAAATTGGATATGTTTAAACAATCGGCGCACGCATCAAAAAATAATGTTACGCTAAAAAATTATCGTGGACTTGAAGGTATTGTAGAATATTGGAACAAAGATTATGATAATGCTATCAGACATTTGAATGATGCCGATCCGCTTAATCAATATTTCAGATATTATCTGGGGCTTTGCTATTTAAAAACCGGTGAAGAGGAAGAAGCTCATGAGATTTTTAGTGATATTGTAGCCTTCAATCGAAACAGTTTGTTATATTCGTTTGTCCGCCCCGAAGCTGCAAAACTTCTTTAAAATTCATGCAAATAAATAGGCCGTTATCTATCAGAAATAACGGCCCGTACACATAGTCCCCTAAAAATTAATAAAAATATTATCTCATATTACCAACATAGTGAGAAGTCAACTGTTTTTCACGGGTTCTGGCATCGGTATAATTGGGAAGTAACATCGGAGCAACCTTATCCTTCGCGATACCAGCTTTGTCGGCTTCCTCGTTATATTTGACAACATGCTCAAGTGATAACTTGCTTCCGTTTACATTCTCGTTGGCAAAATCAGCGGCACTCTTGCCTGCGATTCTACCATAGACAATAATATCGAGAAGCGAATTACCCATCAGACGATTTTCGCCATGAATTCCGCCTCCGACCTCCCCGGCAACAAACAGACCGGGTAAAGACGTATGACCGGTATTTTTAAATTCCAGTCCGCCGTTTTGATAATGCAGGGTTGGATAAATAAGCATCGGCTCTTTGGATATATCAATCCCAAATCGTTTGTAGAGGATGAATTTTCCGGGGAACTCGCGTTCAACTGTTCCCGGCCCAGCCAAATCTTCAATCATCGGCGAATCAAGCCAAATGCCAACCTTGCCGGTTGGAGTCGGAATGCCCTTACCATCTTCGATACATTCCTTAATAATCGAAGCCGCTTCGACGTCACGCGGTTCACGCTCATTAACAAACTGCTGGCCCTCAATATTTACCAGATTGGCGCCGGAACCCCGGAATTTTTCAGTAATCAGAATACCTTCTGCCTGCTCCGGGAATACAATTCCGGTCGGATGATACTGCACTGTATGCAAGAAACAGATTTTGACACCAGCGCGATACGCCATAACGATACCATCAGCGGTGGCACCATAATGATTGGTTGTCATAAAACCCTGAATATGCAAACGACCACTGCCACCGGTTGCCATAATAATTGATTTGGCCTTAACCGTTATATATTCTTCGGTTTCCATATTATACAAAACGGCCCCGGCGCATTCACCTTTTTCATTGAGAATCAGTTCCACCGCTGGAGAAAATTCCAGCACCTGAATATCATCGGAGTGATTACGTGCTTCATCGCGGATAGTCCGCATAATTTCAGCACCGGTAATATCAGCGGCGTAATGCATCCGTTTCCGGGAAGTTCCACCGCCATGAATAGTTTTCATAGTGCCATCGGGATACTTGGAGAAATTACAGCCCTGACTCTCAAGCCATTTGATAGCACCGGGGGCATTATTGGCCAATGTTTCGGCTAGTTCAGGAACATTATTGAAATGGCCGCCGCCCATAATATCAAGATAGTGAAAATACGGAGAATCTTTATGACCCTTGGTCGCGGCTTGAATACCACCTTCGGCCATCATAGTATTGGCATCACCATGTCTTAGTTTAGTAGCAATAATAACTTTGCAGCCTTGCTCCGCAGCCAGAATAGCCGCTGAAGTTCCGGCTCCACCTCCGCCAAGAATCAACACATCGGTCTCATAATCGGTCTTGCTCAAATCAACATCAGCCGGATTAACACGACTGTGCGCCTCAAGAACCTCGGCCATCTCATGAGCAATTTTATATCCCTTGCTGGGACCGATTGATAATTCGTGACGTCCTTCATCTTTAAAATCGGGGTGATATTTTAATCGATCGGTACGAGCATCAAGCGAAAGAAAAGGGACCTCTTCATTTTTCTTTTTACGGGCAACCCTTTCCGCACGCGTGCTCTCTACAACTTTAATAAGTTCCTTTAATTGTTCCGGGTACGGCATATCTATCCTCGTCTCATTTAATTTTTAAATTAAAGCCCTATATTTTCTTTTGGGATCCAGTCTTCGCCACCGGTGGCAGGTTCCATTTCACGGGCCGTATAGGTCTCTTTAAGCATATTTATATCCATCACCTTTAGCCCAGTGAGACTCTCCTGATATCGCCCCGCTTCAATATTGGCAACCATTGTTTTCAGATGCTCAGCCTGTGGAGTTAGATAACGGCCATTGATACGACGAGCCAATTGCGCAATATGATACTGCGGCAACTCGCCCATACAACGGCTGGCACACAAACCACACTGGATACAGTCAAATGAAATTTCCGCTGCCGCTTTGATATCCCCACGTTTGAGAGCTGCGATATAATCCATCACCTCAACATCCATCGGACATACTTTACTGCAGGCGTTGCAGGCGACGCATCGGAACAGTTCGTGATATAAATCAAAAACTTCTTCCGGTTTTCCAGTCAACTTTTCAAATGTATAGGTCGAACGAATAGCTGGATAAAACGGGATCTGGGTAAGATACATCTCCGGCTCAACAACTGTCTGACAAGCCAGACCAGACATAATTTTATAGCTACCCGGTTTACGATACACCGTACTGCAGGCACCGCAAACGCCTCCTCGGCAACCACAACCGCGAATATACTGATAGCCGGCATATTCGATCGCTTTCATGATTGTCAGCGTTTCAGGCACCTCATATTTTTTCCCCATGATATAGATGGGAATCAATTTGGCCTTGATCTCAACTGCTTTCACTTCTGTCATATTTGCCTCATATCTCTAATAAATAAATTATTACTTTAATCAGGTCGAAACTTTCTCAAGAAGGTTTTTTCCTTTCAAAAATTCCTGCGAAACAGCTTGATTTAAATCGAGATTATAATTTTCAGGATCGACTCCCAGCGCCACCGCCATCAACTGTGTAAAATAAAACATCGGCAGCGCTTTGGTACCTTCATACTTTTTCAGCATCTCTTCCTGCCGATGTCCCAGGTTATAATCACAAAGCGGACAGGTCAAAGCCATTGCCTCGGCACCAAAAGCGGTAGCTTCAGTGATAATATCATTCGAGACTTTCAGAGCTGCCTCGGGATTACCAAGCACCTGATATGATCCGCAGCATTCAATCGCTTTGGGGAACTTGACGATCTCGGCACCAAGCGCCTCCATACATTCCTCAAAAACAACCGGAGAATTCGATTTATCGATTGAAACATCACCGGGACGAAGCAACGTGCAGCCATAATATGGAGCCAGCTTCATTCCGTTGAGCGGATTCTTGACGTTTGCTTTAAGTTTGTCCCAGCCGATTTCATCGCGAATAAAATCAAGAAAATGCACGACTTTGATCTCACCTTTGTAATCAGGCTCTTCGTCCATGAAGTCGTTGATCGTGCCGCGTTTTACCTCGTCGTTTTTCATCAACTCATTGGCCCGTGCCAAAGTGTTGTAACACATTGAGCATAAGGTCAAAACGGTATCAAATCCCTGCTCCTGCACACGAATCAGATCGCGAACCGGCGCAATCAGATGGATAAGGTCATCATCGGATAACGAATAAACAGCCCCGCAACAGTTCCAACGCGGAAGTTCTTCATACTCGACACCAAGGGCATCGAGACAGGCCAAAGCTGATGATTCCAGGTTTTTGGCCTTCGTTTTTAATGTACATCCGGGATAATAACTAATCTTCATTATAGTACCTCATGATGTCAGTTTGCGAAAGCCGGAAACCATCGCCACCTGTGGAAGTTTTGCAGTATCTTCCTTGCTGATTTCCGATGGGTTAATTATATCTTCATTCTTGCGCAGCGTCAGTTGGCGAAGTGATTCCATGACTTTGGCTATGTCAATCCCGCGCGGACAACGAACCACACACATATGGCACGAGGCGCAGACCCAGTGCGTATTGGCCTCTTCCAGGGCTTCTTTCCGCCCCAATTGAAGAAGTGCCATCACCCGCCTTGGCAAAACCGTGATCTGGTCAGCCATCGGGCAAGATCCCGAACAGGTGCCGCACTGGTAACATTTTTGGAAATCTTCGCCGCTAATCTCTTTCACCTTTTGCCGAATCTGCTCATCAGCAGTTTCTTTGGATATTTTTATGGGCATTAGAACCTCTTTGCAGTGGTGATTGTTTGCGGTAGGTTGTTAGTTCGTTTCATTTTTATCAGCACAAATGATGTTATATCATTCAACTCAAATGTCTTAACTTCTATTTTGTGAATATATATAAAACAAGCATCTGACACAACAACTTTGCGAAATTTTTCACAATATTTTTAATTATTTTGATATTAATTATTTGCAATATTTAACACATTAAGTGTTACTTTACATGTCGTCTCTTTTCTATTAACTATCATTGTCTTATCACTTAAGTCCAACATCTCTTAACTCTATGTAAAAAAGCGCTTTCAACTCCTTTGTTTTGAGATTATAATATCACTGGTATTATTGATATATATGAAAGTGGATAAAATGTCTGAAATTAAAATAATGACCAAAAATGATGCCGATTTCGCAACCGGATTAACTAATCTCGAAAAGTGGGCCAACCGCAAATCCGATTTTGAACGTCTCATTAAACTCAATCCAAACGGTAATTTTGTCGCTTTTGAAAATGACAAAAGAGTCGCCATTATTACCTCAGCCATATTTGGAAAACTTGCCTTTGTCGGCAATCTTATTGTTCCCCAAAAATACCGAGGCAAGGGAATTGGCCGGGGATTGATGGAACATGCCTTGAAATATCTCGGGGAACGCAAAAAAGTATCAACAATTGAGCTTGATGGCGATTTTCCGGCGGTGGAACTATATCGAAAGCTCGGATTTCGGGATAAATATTTCTCATTCCGTTTCTGCCGCAAACCTGCCGATAGCCCAAGCGGCGAAATCGAAGCAAGCATTGTCGATCCGTGTCAAATAATTGAGATCGATAACAGATTGATAAATGTCCCGAAAATATCAAGAGATAAGTTTTTGACCGAATTTATAAGTCTGCATAACGGGCAGGTTTATGTTACCGGCGAAAATAAATCTTCTGGATACTCTGTTGTTAGGAAATGTTTTGGCGACTACTATGTAGTTGGTCCGACCATGGCTGAGAATCCCAAAGATGCCGAACTGCTCATTCAATCAGTTATAAATAATTACAGTTTAGAAGTTATTTATGCCGGTGTTCCTGAAATCAACCGGGATGCCGTCGAAATTATGCTAAATAATGGCTTTCATTATGAACAGCCATCATTGCGGATGTATCTTGGGGGAAAAATCGATTACGAGAAAAACATCTATACAATTATATCCGGCGATGTCGGATGACACTCATCGCCAAATTAAAAAATTCAATTACTATTCTATTCAGAATCGGTATCGGCAAAAATATGATGCTCAAATGAATTGCAAATCAAATCAATCGTCTCATATGGCGGCTCAATAAACTGAAACCCGGTATCGAAGAAATCGTCATTAATATCGGGGCCGTTCCAAACCGATTTGGCCTCAAATGAGATTTCGCCGACGTCATGAATCTTCTCAGGTAATGGCATTTTAAGTTTGGCTACGGTTCCAACCGGAACTGGCTTTTCGCTGACCAGCATCATCCCGCCGGTCGTAATGTCAACCAACCGACCGATTATTTTGCCAGATTCTTCGTCATATACTTTGATATAAAATATCGAATGCCGTCTTTTATGTCCTCTGCGCTCGTCCATTTTTGACTCTCCCCTCAATATTTTTTATCAACCATTTATATTAATCTTCCGCTAAAATTATCGGAATAGGCCACCCAAAACAATATAAAAATGATAGGAATTTTATTTCAATATCTTTTTGTTGACTGCGGCCTCATTATATTCTAATTTTTAATAGTCAAAAGAGCATTTAACGTCATAATAAGGTTGGGAATAATTATGTCAAAATTATATACAAAATACGCGCCCTTGATAATTTATTTTACTATCGCATTACATATTTGCATTAATGGCAATTGTGAAAACGAAATTATCCATTTCACTGATTGTAGACATGGTATTATTTCTAATGGTAAAATTCTTTGTGAACCTATCAAAACTGGAGTTGACAGTCATCAATACTTTGAGATAGCAAAGGATTTGGGCGTGAATACGCGTAACACAGGCGATTCCTTTATACCTTTTCCGACAGGGTCTTTGTCAAAGTATATTAAAAGCAAATGCGGCGACACAGTAATATTTATATGTTCTGGCAAAAAGATTATATCCATAATTGATCAAATTGGACTGCTTGTTGGTGCCTGTGACTTTGATTGGAAATGTCTGCTAAAACCTATTGATTCTTCTAACATATATTCTTTTCCATCCAGATCCATTCTGGTATTGCCACAGGGAAGTAACTATACCGGCCCTCTGGTTTCATATAAAACATATGAGCAAATTGACAGTTCGTATAATATTCTAATTGATTCAGCAAAAGACGAATTGTCGCAGGCATGGGATATTTTTTGTAAGCAGAATAATTTGAACGCTCCTCCCATATCTCTCGATAAAATTAATACTGAATTTTTGGGCGTAGATTCAGGTTTTGTTCCAAACAGTTTTTATCTTAAGTTATCCGGATATACGGGAAATTCGACTTCAAGCTGGTCGGCATTATACAGGCTTACTGGAAATGCCTATGATGGTTTTCAATTGGAGAATATTATTAAACCATCAAATTTTAGTTATTCTCTCAGATTCACCTCATCCTTTGATTTAGATG
>DAOUVS010000337.1 GCA_030667525.1 Candidatus Zixiibacteriota bacterium
ATCTGGAGACAGACCGGATGTCAAGTTAATTGCCCTTATCCCTTCAGTATCCCACCGGCGATACATCCGATTGACATCAGAAGACCGGTCAAAAGATGAATCTGAATAGTCCCCGCCATCGCCGGAATTAGTTCTTTCACTTTTTCATATTCTCGTGAAAATGTTCGAACTGTCCTGATTGCAATCGGAACGGTGGCTAGAGAAAACAGCGCAAAAGGTGTCAAATATGAGAATATAACAGCCAGAACAACTACCAGATAGGAACCAAAGATCAAAAAGTAATATCCGGTCATCGCTTTTTTCTTGCCAAAAACAACTACCAGATGATTTTTACCGGCCGCTTTGTCAGCATCATAATCGGGATATTGGTTGATGTACAAAATTGCGGTGATCAGGAAACCGATTGGAATGGAAGTTATCAACGATGACCATGAAAGATAGCCGGTTTGCACATAGTATGCCCCCATTACCGGTAAAACTCCAAAGCTGATAAGTATCGCCAATTCACCAAAACGGTTATACGAAAATGCAAATTTTGAGGCGGTATAAAAGAACCCGCCAATAAATCCGGCAATAGCCAGAATCAGCACCCAATATCCTGGAGTAACAAGAAAAAGATATATCCCGGCCAAAAGCGCTACCGCCCAACAAACAAAAGCGCCGCTCAAAACAGCGCCTGGCGATAGAAGTTTGTTTTGAATCACCCGTGAACCACCGGAAAATTGGGTAAAATTAGTATTGATGTCATCATCGGTAGTTTTGTGATCATAATAATCATTAGCCAGATTGGCCCCGGCCTGGGAAAAAATTCCGCCTATGAACGTTATAACAAACAAAGACCAGTTAAAAAGGCCGGTTTCGTAGTAGGCCAAAGTTGCTCCAAATATAATCGGAATTGCTATTCCGGTAAAAAACGGCACCCGCACCGCCACAATCCATTTTTGTATCGGGTTCATTATTCCTCCAGATGATTTTCTATAATTTCCATCTAATACGTAACAAATATAATCAATTGACCGTTTTTTTCAAAATCGAATTCTAATATTCGATTATCCCTTCTTACCGGTATATCTCACCAGCAGAATCGTAATTTCATACAGCAAATACAACGGACCGGCCAAAAGCACCTGTGTAAAAATATCCGGTGGAGATAAAACCGAAGCGAGAATTAAAAACACGACCACCGCATACGGCCGTGCCTTGCCGAGAGCTTTTGAGGAAACCAATCCGACTTTACCGAAAAAATAACCAATTATCGGCAGCTCAAAAGCAAATCCAAAGGCGACAAATAATAATCCGGCGAATGATATATAACTTGAGACCGTGATAATCGGGGTCATAACTTCCGAACCGTAGCCAATCAGGAATGAAAGTGCAAACGGCAGAACGACAAAAAAGCAGAATCCGCCTCCAATTAGAAACAGGACCGTCGAGAAAAAGACAAGCGGGATTATCATCTTTTTTTCTTTGGAAAACAATCCTGGTGCGATAAACTTCCAGAGCTGATAAAACACAATCGGAATAGCGCCAGTGATCCCGGCAAACATTGAAATTTTCAGATATGCATAAAACGACCCAGTCACTTCGGTATAATGAAGCTTAACATCTCCGAGCGGAATGATAATTATTTTATACAGATAATCCGCAAAGGCAAAAGCAACAAGAGCCATCACCGCAACCGAAAGAATAGATTTAATCAGCCGCCAGCGTAACTCCTCAACATGCGCCAAGAACGACATGCCGGGTTTTTTTATATTTCCTCTGCTATCACTGTTTTCCACGTCTTTTTTAATTTTCCGGGTTTCGTCTTCAGAATAGCCGTCATTGTTAGATTTTTCTTCCATTGCAAGGAATTAGCAGTAATATCAGCCTAAAGTCAATTGGTTTTTGGATTTATAACATTGGCGATAATCAATGCCAGTCATTAGAATTAAGAGACTATTCCAGCAGTTTCTTTAGCTCTTCCATAAATTCTGCTTTGTCCTGGAATTTACGATAAACCGAGGCAAAACGAACGTAGGCGATTTCGTCGGTCTCTTTGAGCGCTTCCATCACCAATTCACCAACATAAGTACTGGTTACCTCGCTTCTGGAAAGCTCCTGAATACGCG
>DAOUVS010000060.1 GCA_030667525.1 Candidatus Zixiibacteriota bacterium
AGATCAAAAGCGAGTATCATATCGTCGTATCGATGCCGGGCCGAAAGATCGGTCGAGATACCAAAAAAACGATTAAAAAAGCGCTCCGCCTGATCGGGAGCCAAAATGATAACGCCAACTATCGCAGATGCAAAAATTATGAGATTAAAAACAAGTGATTTTTTTACCTTTAGCTCGGTAATAAACGTTTTCAGGCTGATTAGATGATACAGAACCAGCGCAATCGATAATCCCAGAAGCGATGATCGTGAGACGGTGAAAAAAATTGAAAAGAGTAAAAATAGAAAAGTGAAAAAATAAATTTTCCTCTCGGTTTTTTCTATCAGAAACAGTGATATCATAATTGGAAATATCAAAATATTACCAAAAAAATTGGGATCAAAGGTTGTCCCGAGCAATCTATTCAAATTATAATCACCGTCAAAAGTAATGCCATAACCCTGAAGCAGATCCCAGATCTGTACCGCGGTTGGAAAAATAAGATACAAAGCCCAGGCAATTATTACATTTATTGTAAAAATGGTCAGAATAAAATTAAACAATCTAATTAAATCGCCGCGATATATTTTAAAATAGGCAAGACCTACCGCATAAGTCGAAAGAAAATATAGCAAAATCCGAATGTTATGACTTAATGGAATAATAGGTATCTCCTGAAGACGAATAGCAGCAATCAGAAAAGACAAAAGAAAACATGAGTAGATCCCCAAATATTCAAGCGGAAACCGGAGAATGTACTTCGGCGTGAGCAGCAAAACAGTTATCGATACAAAATAGAAAAATATCTCAGTAGTGTTAATCGAGCCGATTGCGACCAGCGTTTTGGGAACCGGCAAAAATCGGAGGGCATTGCCAATAATCATGATTATAAAGAATGTTCCCAGTATTGTCTTATAACGGCTCATGATGATCTATTAAGCTTTCCCGGTTTCAATAAATCTGTCGGCGACCCGCTTGCAAAAATTTTCCTTATTATAATTGAATTTGTCATTCACTTCCGCTCTTTTCTCAAAATAAGGATCATTATTATGATCCTTCAAAAATGCTATCGTCTTTTCCAGTTCCAGAGCGACATCATTCCAATTATGGCATTTAGGTCCAGGAGTTACTTTGTTATAGTCATAATAAAACGAACCATTAGTTTTAATATATTCATCATAATCAAATGGTGTAAAAATTATCGGACGATTAAGAAGCAAAAAATCAAAGTAAACAGACGAATAATCGGTAATAAGTATATTGGTGTACCTAAGCAACGGATATGGGTCAATTTCTTTGTAAGCAATAATACGATCACTATCTTGGATTTTATCCTGAAGAATCTCATTGTCAACAGCGTGTGCTTTGATAATCAATAAGGCATTATTATTTTCTAAAAGTTCATTAAAGAGCTTATTGTCAAAACCATGATTTTTCATCAGATCAACAATAGTTACAGGGGCTGGCAGGCGATAAGTCGGCAACCATGATATAATAATCTGCGACTTTGCGCGTAGTTGTTCCAAATTTTCGATTTCAGGAAAAATATGTTTATTAAAATTATTTTCAATCAGCAGTCCATCATTTCTCGGATTTCCAATAACAACGAGGTCGTCATTGTTTCGTCCAAATGATGATAGATAACTTTCGCGGACAAAATCTGAGGTTATAATTATTTTATCAAAGCTTCTACCGGTCATCAAATATGGAAACAGATTGTACATAATAGTTCTAATGAAAGATTTTAAATTTCCCTTAAAATCATCTGTCCTATGATTTTTGTCATTGCCGATTTTTTTAAGAGGTGTCCCGTGCCATAGCTGGATGATCTCTGTACCACCCATCAATAACGGATTGATATCCATATCTGAGTATGAAATAAATGCGGTTCGGGCTCTTAATACTGTCCAAATACCACGAAATGAAAACAGATATTCTGAATTTAATAAATTGCTGGCAAGGGTTTTAGCAATTTTTTTGTTTCGAGTAATAAAAACAGATTTTGCAGTTTTGATATTTCTGCTTGTATAGATAAAAAGATATTTGCTGTTGTCGGCAAACTGCAGACCCTGAGAAGAACCGAAAATATAAAGGTTTTTATCTTTTGGTATGACTTTAGATATCAGATAAACAGGGAAAAGCAGCATCAGCAAAAAATAATCGCCAAGACTCCTCTCCATTCTTGCTTTACTTTTCAATCAGAATACTCCGTTTACCAGGCAATATTGAACAATCAGACAGATGCTAAAATATGGTTGATTAACAATTTCCTCATTTTTCTATTATACATAGACAGAGGCGGTTGGACAACAATTATTTAGAATGATACTGTTGTAGATTGGAGAAATCAGGCCGCTGAATTATAATAGGTCACCCAAATTTTTTAATATTATTGCAGGACACGATTCTGTTTTTTCGGCATCGAGACGGGTTGACTCACCGCTCAATACCAATATAAAATCAATCCCGGCATTGTCGGCCAGAGCCTTATCGGTGTATAGTCTATCTCCAACAACAACAATTTCATCTTTATTATATTTTTGAAGAACTGCCGATAAAAGCTCCTGATTTGGTTTACCAAAAATTTTATCCGGTTTTCGGTTGGTTGAAGTCTCAAGAAGTGCCAGAATCGATCCCGCATCTGGTATAGGTCCCTGCTCGGTCGGACAGACTTTATCACAATGGGTCGCCAAAAATTTGACGTTTTCTTTCTGAAGAATCAATGAAGCAGACTTTAGTTTTTCGTAAGTTAATTCGGTGTCATAGGCTACAATCACCGCCTGGCAATCGTCTGATTTACCATTTATTTTCAGATCAGGCTTTTCACTTTTCAAAAATTCGGTGTACCGTTGGTTGGCAATCAGATAGATATTATTTGTGTTTTCTTCGTTCAAATATTTAATCAACGGAATATGCGGAGTTATAATATGATTCCTATCTGTCGTAATTCCGAATGAATTTAATCTTTCGACATAATCAACCGGAGTTTTGGAACTGTTATTGGTTAGGAAATAGAACTCTTTATTCTCAGAATTCTTTTTTATAAAATTGATTGTACCGTCGATTGGGTTTTTGCCGAGATAAACGGTTCCATCGAGATCAGAGATAATACATTTTTTTTGACCTATATCGAAATTTGAAAATTTTTTGTCAGCAGCCAGCAGATCATTGTTGTCATCGATTTCAATCCATTTTCTGGCTTCTATATCGAAAGGCTTAAAACTTGCTTTGTCTAACAAATCTTGAAGAGCAACCTCGGTCCAGAGCCTTTTCTCCCTTTTTACCTCAATATAATCTTTCATTATATCAAGAAGTTGGTTAGCCGCGCCAGAAGATAATCGATAAAGATCGATCGAAACACCAAAAGCCTCAAGTTCAGTTATCTCTTTTGAAATTGTTCTAATAATGCCATCAGATAAAGTAACTTTCATCGACTCAGCCTGATAGACATCCTGGTCAACCGCAATACTATCTTCGTAGTCGCCGTTTATGATTCCATCAATAATACCGTAGCCGTAGATACAATCACCATTGTTGATAATTATTCCATTGTTATCTATTGCATACTTTGAGAGAGCAAAATAAAGCGAATACATATTATTGGTAGAAGCATAATCACTATTATCCAAAAGAACCACACCGGGGAAATGTTTTTCCAAAAAGTGACTCATCATATCTACCCGATAGCCGCCAACAACTATAATATCACTTGGCTTGAGACCGGCCGCAAGATAAGCCTCGATTTGGTATGATATAATAGGTTTGCCACCAACCCGTACCAGACATTTCGGTTTGATCTTGGTTATCGGATATAATCGGGAGCCGACTCCGGCTGCCAATATAAAAGCTTTCATGCACTGCTCCACAGACTATGTTTCTTGACACCGTAAACTCTTATCGAAAGGACAATCGTTTCGGTGATAATTGTTATTATTGCAACCGAATAGATACTCATTATTGGAATCGTTATCAATAGCATAATTATATGACATACCGCCCCCACAGCTACGCTATAGTTAGCATATTTGGCGTGTCCCAAAGCGGCAAGAAATGGATACCCCAGTAAAACCGAGATTATTACTATCGAGGCAAGCAGGGCAAACAGTTTTAATAGATCAGAGGTTGGTTCAAAACCATCGCCAAAAATAAGTCCGGTGATCGGCTCACTCAAAAACAGAACCGCAACCGCAATAACCAGCATTATCGAAACCGCCCAGGTCATAATTTTTTTAAACAGCACTACATTTTTTTCTTTGGCCATATAAGGATATAGGACATTGGTGAGCGGAATAAACAGTCCCTGCATACCTTTATACAATTGTTCTGCCGCAGCATAATAACCGACCGCGGTTGGTCCGACAAACAGACCCAAAACGATTGTATTGGAGGCGGTGTAAACAGAAAGCGAGGCCCGCGACAGGAAAAACTGGGTACTTTCTTTTAAGTAGCCCTGAATAATCGTAAATGATGGCAGCACCGGTTTAACCTTAAACTGCCGAAAAACAATATACAACGAAATCAATCCGGCGGTAATGAAACCTATTGAATAAAGAATCGGGAAATAAAGATAGTCGCTTCTTTCGCGAATTAAGACAAAAATAAAAACGGTAAAAATCAATCGCGCCGTGATATTAAGTACCGTGATATATTTCATTTTTTCCATACCCTGAAAAAACCAGATCGGGAAATAAGCCTGCCCAATCACAATCCCATAGGTGAGCAAAAACAGCATCCAATCGGCCCTGAATTGCGACACAGAAAAAACAATAGCGCACATGATGCCAAAACCAAGAAACAGAAATATTGTTTTTATTATCAAAACCGAGCAAACGATCTCAGATATTTTGGTGCTGTTTTCTCTATTAACCGAGATCGATCGAGTCGCAGAGAGATTAAAACCATAATCGGTAAGAACAACAAAATACTGGATAAATGCATAGGCAAACATCACCTGCCCATACCCTTCGGCTCCTAATATTCTGACCAGATACGGCAGTGATATCAGGGGAAGCAGATAATTGGCACCCTGAAGAAAAGAGAGCGAAAAGAAATTTCCAATCAGGCGGCCATATTTTTCATTTTTTAATATTTCTAACAGTAACAAACTCCAACTTATCTAAAAAGATTTATTCCCTTACGTCTCAAATTAAAAAACATCGCCGAAACAACAAACAGTTCAGAAAACATAACTGCAATAGCGGCACCTTCGGCCTGATATAACATAACCAGCGGAAAAATCAAAGCGGTATTCAAAAGACCTGCCGCTATTACCACCCGGCTGAAGGTTTTATTGAATCCAAAAGCAAGCATCGTATGTACCCCGGAGACATTACTGAGCGCAATAATAAACGGCAGCAAAGCCATGATTCTAATTAAAATCACCGATTCTTTGTAATCTGGTCCCAGTCCCAGCGTCACAATTATATCTGCCATTAAAAATAGAATAACCGATAATATAAAAGATCCGAGACTCATCCATCTTAATGTCTTTCGCAAAAATAGTATAGCGTCTTCTTTTGATTTTGATACAATTACGCTGATATGCGGATAAATCGCCTGAGTGATCGGACCGATCAATCCCCGTGCCGCTCTGACAATTTTCTCGGCGGCGCCAAAATATCCGACAATAATATTATTAGTGAAGATACCAAGGACAAAAATCGTACTGGTTGTATAGAGACTGATTGCCGCCGTTGATACAAAAAGCGACCAGCCCTCTCTCAATGATTGCTTAATCAGCGACAGCGATGGCATCGCAGGTCTAAGATGAAAAACTGTTATCGCGCTTATCATACCGATTAAGCCAATTATCACCGATGAAACCGAGACAATCAATACTGCCAGAATATAATCGGACTCCGCTTTGACCAATATAAACAGTGCCGCCAAAGCGAGTGTTTTGATCACAATATTTATGATCGTGATATAACGCATCCGCTCCATTCCCTGAAACAGCCATTGCGGAAACAAAATATTTCCGACAACGAGCAAAAAGGCGGCATAATAAAGAGTCGAATCAGAACCAAATTTTGGGAAAGCAAAAACGATTACACTTAGCAATCCAAAACTAATAATTGTCAAACCCAGTTTTATTAACATCACAGCACTGAATATTTGTGAGCATTTTTGCAGATTATCTCGTTCAATTGAGACCTGCCGGGTGGCGGTATAATTAAATCCGTAATCGGTGAAAATTGCGAAATATTGGATAAATGTCTGCGCAAAAATATATAGTCCGAATTTTTCCGGGCCGAGAACTCTCACCAGATACGGAAGAGTTATCAGTGGGAATATATAATTAGCCGCCTGAAGAACAAAAAGCGATGAAATATTACCGATTAAAGTTTTGTTTTGGAAAATCAGGTTCGGTTTATCCGATCCGGAATTAGATTCTTTAGATTTATTATTATTTTGTTTCATCCAGCGGCTTCATTTAAAAAATAAGAAACCAAAACGAAATTCCATTTTTATTATTTCTGACCAAGCTCAACTTCCAGCACCTTGATCAATGAATCAAGCTTGAACATTTCCGGAGTATCAATATAATAAAGCTTATAAATTGCCAGAGCTTCTTCCTTTTTCTCCCGACTGTTCTGTTCATTCAACGTATGTGCCAGATTTATCCAGAGCGACACATTTTGCGGATCAAATTCAATCGCCTTGCGGAAATATATTTCGGCCTGATCAAACTCTTCTAAGGTTATGTGATTTACTGCTATCTGTGAATACGCCACCGGATTTGGCCCAAGCAGAGCAACTGCCTCTTTTAATACTCTGATTGCTTCATCAGGTTTATTTAATCTGGAAAAACATTCTGATAAATTCCAGCGATACCGTCCCTCTCTGGGGTCTTTATCAATTAATTGTTGATAATATTTTTTTGCCAATTTAAAATTCCCAATAAAGAAATGCAAATCGGCCAGCGGGATCCAGAACATCTCCTCACTATCGCCATTGGCAATCATCATCCGAACCGCCGAAAGAGCGCATTCGTAATCCTCGGTAAGCGTACATAACCGAAACAGTTCTTTATTAATGGCATAATCAGCCGGATAGAGAATATCGGCCCGATGAAAATATACTAGTGCCGAATCAAGCAGGTCGAGCTTCAAAAAAGCTGATCCGATATTATATAATATATCGCGATCTGACGGTTTCAGATGCAGCGCTTTTCCATACAAGTGAATAGCTTTGTTATAGTCATCTTTATGATAGGCCGCCAGACCATCTTTTGCCAGTGAATCAAAATCCTCGGTCTCGCCACAGCCAATAATAGCGGCCAATCCGGCAAATATTAGAAAAATCGATAATCTTCTCATTTGGTATCTCCTGTTATAATTTCTTATGATATACAAAAACGAGATAATTTTCAAGCCGGTTTAGTAATATTCGAAAACAAGCGGAACAATTTAATAAATAAACAATTGTTTTTAGTGGTAATACATTGTATTAATGAATGTTGACTCTTTTAGTTTGCATAATTTTGGAGGAAAGTTTGCCCACAAAACCAAATAATCTAAACAAATCTGAGATAATAACTTTTAAGGCCGATCAATCGCTTTTGGAAGCTATGAAAACGATTCCAAATCGTTCAGAGTTTATCCGCTCTGCCGTGATGATGGCTCTCGAATCATCATGCCCCTTATGCGGCGGGAGCGGTATTCTAACTCCTCATCAGCGAGAACACTGGAACGAGTTTAAGCGAGATCATTCATTAAACGAATGTTCCGACTGTCGTGAGTTTCATCTCGTATGTAGTAACAAAAAAGCGTTATGATAGTAAAAATTATAATTCAGTCGGCCCTATTTTGTTTAATGCTGATCGGCTCTAAAAGCATTGCTGATTCATCAATAAAAGAGCAGCCGCAAAAACCGCAAATATATGTCTCGGTTCCGCCGCTGGTTTACTTTGCTGAACAGATCGCCGGTGATAATTTTGAAATTGTTACCGTAATTGGCCCCGGGCAGTCACCGACCACATTTGAGACCACCCCCAAACAGCTGGCCAATTTTGCCAAAGCGAAAATTTTCTTTACGGCCGGAGTTCCTTTTGAAAAACAGTTAAACAAAAAACTAAAAAGTTCCTTTGAAAATTTGAATATTATAGACACGCAAAGAGGAATAGATCTTCAAAAAATCGAGAACCACCATCATGATAATATTGAAGAAGATCAAACAGATGAAACAGGTAGTCTCGATCCGCACTCCTGGCTCGATCCAGCACTGGCTACAATTATGGCACAAAATATTTATGACGGACTAATTAGATTCTATCCAGCCGATAGCTTAGCGTATCAAGACAATCTGAATTTACTTTTGGAAGATTTGGATAAATTAGATTCTTATATAAAGCAGGAATTAAAACCGTATACCGGCAGATCGTTTTATACGTTTCATCCTGCTTTTGGATATTTCGCCAAAGCGTATGATCTAAAACAGATCGCAATAGAAGTTGATGGAAAAGAACCGTCGGCAAAGCAGTTGGCTAATATTATTGAAAAGGCCAAAAAAGATAATGTACAGATACTGTTTACTCAGCCGCAGTTTTCAGATAAATCGGCCCGAGCAATTGCCGAATCGGTCGGAGCTGCTGTCATCCCGATTGACCCGTTATCAAAAGATTATCTGAATAATCTGAAAGAGATCACAAAACAGCTGGTGTTGGCCTTTGAGAAGGAAATATAATAATTTATATATTAAGTATGATGAAAAAAATCACAATTTTCGCCATTACACTGATTGTTTTGGTTTCTTCATCTATTGCTCAAATAGGTACGCCATTAATGGTTGAGAAGATATCAGAAACATTTCTGGACAATATGCCTATGAAAACCAGAATAGGTGGGTTGGATATGGCCAATGGCTTTATTGCAATGCTAACCGATACTATTATTGATTTTGGGAATGAATTTATCTTATTTGATTCAAATGGCAATAAGGTATTTTCCAAGAAATCCATCCAAAATAAGTGTTATTGGTATCTTGATCTTAAATCATGCAATGGTGTTATTATTCTTGGCGAGGGACCACCAGAGGGGAGAAATTATTTTTCAGCCTATGATTATTCTGGCAAGATGCTTATAGCACCGTTTTTGACGGGAAAATCTTATAATCCTGTTTTGTCATCACCCTCAATGAAATATCTATATTCTAGAAATGAAGATATATTAAACGACGGAGGAAAACCTACGGTATGGGATGCAACTGGAAATCTGTTGGCAGAATTTGACATAAAGAATGGGCTGTGGCAGATGGCGGCCATTAATGACTCATTGCTTTTATTCCAGGATTGGAATTATCTCAAAATTATTTCTATACCATCAATGGCCGTTGAAAAGGAATATTTTGTTGAAGGCATAATCCCCCCACCAATTGAATCCTTTAGCAGTATGGACCCGTCTGGCGACTATTATGCATTTGAAGGCGAATATAAGTTAGCCATCTGTAACCTTACAAATGGTGATATACAATTAATCGATAAAAGCAGTGTTGGATATAGACGCGGTAGAATTGGCCTTTCTGAAGCAGGTGAGTATCTGTTCTGTTTTCATTCAAGACGAAATATAACTGTGACAATATTCCAAAGATTTAAAGAAGGATACGACGTAATTGCAGTAAATCAAAAAGTTCCTTTTGATGGTGAAGTAAATGTATTATATATGGGACCATATTTTTATAATAATAAGTGCATAATTAATGCCGAGAATGTCACTCATTCACCCGACGGAATAGAATATAAGTCTTTTATATTTGATGTTTTTGGCATGGCCGAAAATATGGTAAATGGCGTTGCCTTGAATGGTTTCGCCTCTCCAGTAAATGGAAGTGATGATACTAATATCCATGTATTTAAAATAAGATCGAGAATGGCAGATTTGGGTATGCTACAAAAATATCATTTTAAAGAAATATCAAATGAATAACAGCCCTATCATTACAGCGAACAATCTCTCTTTTTCTTATAACGGCGAAACAGTTCTGGAAAATGTTAATCTAACCATCAATGAAAACGATTTTGTCTGGATTGTCGGACCTAATGGCGGAGGCAAAACGACCCTTCTAAAACTAATGCTTGGTCTTTTAAAGTCGAAAACCGGCAGTATCAAAATTTTGGGTGATTCGCCGCAAAAGGCTCGTCGTTATATCGGCTATATGTCACAGCATATTTTATTGGACAGTCAGTTTCCAGTTAGTGTTCTTGATGTCGTTCTGATGGGACGATTGGGAAATGGTCGCAGCGTAGGGCCGTTTCGCTCAGCCGACAAAGAGATTGCCAATGAAGTTCTTCAGCAGGTTGGATTACTTGAGTATCGCCAAAAGCAGTTTTCGCAGCTTTCCGGCGGTCAACAAAGACGACTGCTTATTGCCAGAGCATTAGTCAGTCGGCCCAAAATACTTTTACTCGATGAACCGACCGCTAACCTTGATGCCGACTCTGAAAAAGATCTTTTTGAACTTCTTAAAATATTAAATAAAGAGCTAACAATAATTTTAGTATCGCATGATCCTGCTTTTGTTTCCGATTTTGTCAAACGGGCTGTCTGTGTTAATCGGAAAGTCCACGAACACCCCACAACCGAAATATCAGGTTCCTATGCCAGTGAGTTTTATGGAGATCAAAGAAGAATTGTTCAACATGATAAGCATATTAAAGAGGATTAAAAAAAATAAAAGAAAATGGAATTTGAGAATAAATGATTGAATTTTTTTCAGCGGTTGCAGAATTTTCATTTCTTCAGAAGGCGCTTCTGGCCGGGGTTCTGGCCGGGGTAGCTTGTGGTCTTGTTGGTCCATTTATAGTGGCCCGGCGAATCAGCTATATCGGCGGAGGAATTGCCCATTCAGTTTTAGGCGGGATGGGAGCGGCCTATTTTTTCTCCAATGTTTTTAATTGGAATTGGCTGCATCCGCTCTACGGCGCTGTGATTGCGGCCCTTTTATCAGCTATTGTTATTGGTTTGGTCAGCCTGAGAGCTCGCCAGCGAGAAGATACGATTATCAGCGCTATCTGGGCGATCGGGATGGCGGTCGGAATTATTTTTATTATGAAAACCCCCGGATATAATGAAAATCTTTTAAGTTACCTTTTTGGTAATATCCTGATGGTCTCATCACACGATTTATGGCAAATCGCAGGTCTGGATCTGCTGATTATAGCGATGGTAATTCTATTTTATAATAAGTTTTTGGCTATCTGTTTTGATGAGGAGTTTGCCCGCGCCCGGGGAATAAATGTCGAATTTTATTATCTTCTGCTTCTCTGTTTGACCGCCCTGACGGTGGTTGTTCTGATCACAGTTGTTGGTATTGTGATGGTCATCGCTCTTTTAACACTGCCGGTTGCAATCGCCGGATATTTTACCAGAACTTTATGGCAGACAATGATTTTGTCAATATTTACGACCATCGTATTATCTGTTCTCGGGCTCGCTATTAGCTATAATCTCGATTTGCCGTCGGGAGCTTCTATTATTTTATTGGCCGGATTTCTGTTTTTGATTACTATTTCGGGCAAAAAGATAGTTGCTATTTTTACTTCAAAATGAAAATAAAGGGCCCTCTGATACTTGCCTGAGATCTTCATACTTATGGAATAATTTTTTTATTGGATGTTTTTTTTCGTTTTATTGAGCAGAATGAGGTCCCAAATCGTCATACTGAGCAAGAACGTATTCATCGGGTTTAAACAGGATATTCCTCGATATCCAAAAAATGAGTAGAGGCCTTGACAAATCGGCGCGGTTATTGTAATTTTGTCAGACTTTGTAGGTTGAAAAACCAAAATGTCAATTGTAGTCCTATTGGCCTCATTGGCATTAAGATTGATTTGGAATGTGTTTTAAATAGGAAGTAATATAAGGTAAATATTTATGGAGATGAGAATGGGAGCATTAAGGTTTTTCTTACTCTTATGTCTATTCTTGATTATGGCATCCGCGAGTGTTTTTGGCGGCGGATTTGCATTTGACGGAATTGGAGTGAAAGCAAATGGTATGGGTGGCGCATTTCGTGCAATCGCCGATGACTGGTCAGCCGCCTATTACAATCCGGCCGGCTATTATCGAATTCAGGATAATCAGTTTGCCTTCAATACAGCATTTTTTCATAACCGATATTGGCTAACACCTAATGTTTACTGGCATGGTGATAGTGGCGAAAGATACGAAACCGGTTACTTTAATGGTCAGAAAATTGCCAACAATCACGATGTTCCGCATCGGCTGCAGGGCGGATTACTGGCTCGGTTGCCGATTTTTAATAACGAAATGGTTTTTGGATTTTCGTTGTACTCACTTTATAACCAAAATCAAAATTGGGAGTTGATGCAATTATTACCGGCGCATGATGATTCGGCGTTTTTGCCTGATAATCAATTCGGCATCAAGCTCGATGGTACTGCCTACCAACTGACCATGGCCACCGGCTTTATGGATGATAAATTATCGGTCGGTCTTGGTCTTTCACTTGTCCGAGCAGATTTGGTTTATAATAATGTAACTTTAAGGGACAATCCGATTGAAGGTGTTTTAAGTGATCGCCCTCATGACAAAATTCCGGAGTATTACAGAAACGAAGGTGACGGTATAGGATTTGGATTCCGGCTGGGTCTGTTATACGATGTCACCGACCGGATGAAATTCGCCGCTACCTATTCGGCTGTCTCATCAATTGATATCAGCGGCAGATCTTATTTTGAATTTTATATGGGCAGAAATCCGGATACCCTGGTTTATGTTACCTCCGGGCAAAAGGAGGAGCTGCTTTTTATGCGGGGTGAAGTTATTGAACTTGTTGCAGATTTTGAGACCAAGCTGGAACTGCCGGCAACCGTTAGTGGCGGAATTGCCTATCAGGTTAATGATAAACTTACCCTCTCGCTCGATGCCGAAATGGTATTCTGGTCAAAATTTAAAGGATTTAATTTTGACTTTAGTAATTTTGGTCCTTCAGGTGGTCCAGATATATATAGTAACGGACAGATTATTACCGATACCATCTACGATAGAGCCCAGGAAATGTTTTTTACTGATCTGGCGGCCCCGATTGCATGGAAAGATGCCGGCAAAATTATGTTTGGCGCCAATTATCAGGCAATGAGTTTCCTTGATTTGAGAGCCGGTTTTTCTGCTGATCAATCTGCCGTTGATTGGGATAATGCCAATGGTGTGACTCAGATCCCTCAATTTCTCGATCTCGGTACTAAATACAGTTATAGTTTCGGTTTCGGTTTTAATATTGATGTCTGGAGTCTGGAATTTGCTACGACCTATACCCATCAGCCAGATTATGCTACCAATGCAAACGTTAAACAGGATGGCGATAATATCATAGATAATGTTGCCGGCTTATATAGTGCTGATACTTACAGAACCGTTTTAGGTTTTAATTACCGATTTTAGGAGGGTGCAAAATGAATAAACATATTATTGGTTTATTGTTATTATTTACAATATCCACAATCTTCTTTGCATGCAGCGACCGGGGAAATACTATCGTTGTTAATGAATTTGAATCATCCGCCGGTGTCTATGTCCATGATCATGAATTTGATGAAGAGTTAGGCTTTTGTATGTTTAACGATGTCG
>DAOUVS010000038.1 GCA_030667525.1 Candidatus Zixiibacteriota bacterium
ATTTTGTCGCCAACCGATAATTTTCTCCGAATGGCAACCTTAACCTTAACCAGTTGTTTAACTCCTGGCGGCAATTCGGCACCACGGACAATCTTATCAACCTCGATATTCATGTCAGATTCGCGAGCAGTCAGAATCGCTTCGGCCTTCTTAAGAATCTTATCTACTTTTTTATTTATCTTTTCAACATCACAATAACCATCAGCGGCGAAGGCCGAATCAAAGTCAAAAGTTGCCAGGAATTCCGCGTCATATTTATGTCCGGCTCTAATTAGAATTGAATTATCAATCTTGGACCGAATCGAATGACTGGTTTGTTTATCCAGCGCCTCTCCGAGTTTTTTATTACGATGCTCAACAATCTGAAGCCTTAGCTTATTAAATGCCCTTTTTACCTGAGCTATTTCAGTTTTTTCATTTTTCTTGGCTTCGTCAGTTCTTTCTTTTCTTGAGAATACTTTAGTATCGATAACGATACCTTTCATCCCCGGCGGAGCCTTTAAAGAAGCATCCTTTACATCTCCCGCCTTTTCACCAAAAATGGCACGAAGCAATCTTTCCTCAGGAGACAGTTCGGTTTCACCCTTAGGGGTCACCTTACCAACCAAAATATCCCCAGCTTCAATTTCCGCGCCCGCCCTGACAATTCCTTTTTCGTCAAGATTTAGGAGCGCCTCCTCGGAGACGTTGGGAATTTCTCTGGTTATCTCCTCCGAACCACGTTTGGTATCACGTACCTGCAGCTCATATTCTTCTATATGAAGCGAGGTAAAGATATCATTCCGAATAAGTCTTTCCGAAATGATAATAGCATCCTCAAAGTTGTATCCACGCCAAGGCATAAATGCTACCAAAACGTTGGAGCCGAGCGCTAATTCGCCATTCTGCGTGGCTGGTCCGTCGGCCAAAACGTCACCCGCCTTAATCAAATCGCCTTCTCTGACCAATGGCCTATAATCAATACAGGTATCCTGATTAGAACGGCGAAACTTAGTTAAATTATACTCATCGTTCTCCAAATATCCCAATTCGTCGGAATCTTGTTTGGCATCAGGTTCAACAGTAATTTTACTTGCAGAGGCATAAACTACTTTACCCGCTTGTTCTGCAATTATGGCCGCCCCTGAATCGGTGGCCGTCTTACGTTCCATACCGGTGCCGACCACCGGTGAGTCGGTAATAAGAAGCGGAACTGCCTGACGCTGCATATTTGAGCCCATCAAGGCGCGGTTGGCATCGTCATGCTCCAAAAATGGAATAAGTGAGGCAGCAACAGAAACTATCTGCTTTGGCGAAACCTCTATATAATCGATCTTATCAGGAGTAACGACCGGATAATCGGAACGACTTCTAGCCGTAATAAGCTGTTTTACCAACTCGCCCTTATCGTTGATCTCTTCATCGGCCTGAGCAATAATATACCTATCTTCTGCATCAGCCGACAAGTACGTAACTTCGTCGGTTAATTTGCCATTATTTACTTTTCTATAGGGGGTCTCAAGAAAGCCGTATTTGTTAATTCTGGCAAAAGTAGCCAGATATGCAATCAATCCAATATTGGGACCTTCGGGCGTTTCAATCGGACAGAGTCTGCCATAATGAGTGTGATGAACATCACGGACTTCAAAGCCGGCTCTCTCACGAGTAAGACCGCCCGGCCCCAGAGCCGAAAGGCGACGCTTATGAGTTAATTCAGAGAGTGGGTTGGTTTGATCCATAAATTGTGATAGCTGCGAGGAGCCAAAAAAGGTCTCTACCACGGACGAAACAGTACGGGCATTTATCAAAAGCTGCGGGGTAACACCTTCGGAATCTTTGAGTGATAATCTTTCCCTGATAGATTTGGCCACTCTTGAGAGGCCAACTGAAAACAGGTTGGCAAGCAGTTCCCCAATTGTCCGGGCACGTCTATTACCAAGGTGATCGATATCATCAAGGAATCCCCGTCCGTTGCGCAGATCCATTAAATATAATATAATAGCTTTAAAATCTTTAACATCCAGGACGGTTGTGGTCAATGGAATATCAACTCCCAGCCGCTGATTTATCATATACCGGCCGACTTCACCCAGGTCATATCTTTTGGTATTAAAAAATAGTCGCTCAACCAAAGCCTCAGCGATCTGCATTGTCGGCGGATCACCCGGTCTTAACAAAGAATAAATTTTACCGAGTGCTTCTTCGCGGGATTTGGTAGCATCCTTGTTAATAGTGTTGATAATCACCAGAGCGTCACGCGAGTTTTCTTTGACCACAATAGTAATTTTTTTTATTTTTGCTTCTTTTATTGTAGCCAAAAGATCTTCAGTAATTAATTCACAGGCGGCGGCAATAATCTCGCCGGTTTTTTTATCAATAATCGATTCGGCAAGGTAGTGATCAATTATATCTTCATCCTTGACATTCGACAGAGTTATCGTGTCTATCTTATAAAAAGTACTGAGCAATTCTTCGTCAGTTGCGTAACCAATGGCACGAAGTAAAGTCGTAATGGGGACTTTGCGCCTGGAATCAATGGTAACATACATGATATCATTAATATCAATTTTAAACTCAAGCCAGCTTCCCCGATATGGAATAATTCGGGCAGAATAGAGCAGTTTTCCATTGGGATGAGTGCTTTCATTAAAAAAGACACCGGGTGAACGATGCAACTGTCCTACAATCACACGTTCGGAACCATTAACGACAAAAGTTCCCCAGCGGGTTATTAAAGGCAACTCGCCCAGATAAACATCCTGCTCAATAATATCTTTGACCTCTTTTTTATCCTCTTCACCCTCTTTTGTAATCAGCCTCAAAGTTGCACGAAGTGGAACCGCATTGGTCATATTCCTTTCGCGGCATTCATCAATAGAATATCTCGGTTTCCCCAGAGAATAGCTGACAAACTCCATAGAATGGTTTTTCTTAATATCAGTAACAGGAAAAATATCATTAAAAATTTGTTGCAGACCCTGATTTTCCCTCTTATCCGGCGGGGTATTTTGTTGCAGAAAATGCTCATAAGATTTTAACTGAACATCCAGTAAATTCGGCATAGCAACCGCATCTACTCTACTCCCGTATGTCAGTACGCCCTGTTTTTCTACGAGTGCCAAATCAATATCCTCCAATAATACTTAAAGGCATGATATCACAAACTCCATTGTTTAAAACAGATTTTAAATGGAACGACTATAAATGCAAATAACCCGCATTCGGCGAATCTGTTTTAACTTTCGTTTTCTCCCGACAAATCAATGCCTGCGGAGTTTTTCCTCTACAGAACTTTCGCCGGACATTGTCATCGGTTTGGGCGAGAGCCCAAACCGTATCCGGTAAAAACAACCTTGGAACTAAAAAGTTCCCTTTTCCAATAATACTTTATTTAATCTCTACCTGCGCTCCGACTTCCTGAAGTTTCTCAACAGCCGCTTTGGCTTCATCTTGAGAAATACCTTCTTTGACCTTGGACGGGGCTTCATCAACCACAGCTTTGGCTTCCTTCAATCCCAAGCCGGTCAATTCGCGCACGACCTTAATAACCTGAATTTTCTTATCGCCACAAGCATTTAGCATAACGGTAAACTCTGTCTGAACTTCAACTTCGGCAGCAGCAACAGCAACAGGAGCCGCAGCCACGGCAGCCATAGGTGTTACACCAAATTTATCCTGAATGGCCTTGGACAAGTCCGCCAGGTCCATAGCCGATAATGTCGATATCTTTTCGACAATCTCTTCGATAACCTTATTCTCTGACACTTTTTCTATCCTTTCGATACTTCAATTCAATTTAATCTGCGTTACCTCAAATCAAATGGGTGGGCGCCCACTTAGAAGCATGATTTGCATAACCACAAAATACCCAAATTATTTCTATCCTCTAAGCTCTGGACGCCTCCAAGGCATCCACCGTTGCCAACAACTCATGAAAAACAGCATCCAAAGATGACACAATATTACTTATGGGTGCCTCCACCGACATAACTATCTGCGAAAGTAATACCTCACGCGATGGTAAATCGGCCAGACGAGTAATTTCAACTCCGGGAAACAACTGACCATCAAAAACAAACGCCTTGATGATCGGTTTTTTAATATCTTTAAATGATTTATAAAGTATTTTTGCCGCAATTGTCGGGTCATCGGCTCCAAATGCCAGAGCTGTCTGCCCCTGAAAATATTCAACGATATTTTCCAATCCCGCCTCAGAGGCAGCAATTTTCATCAGAGTATTTTTAGCAACAATATATTTGACCGAATTCTCTCTTAAATTTTTCCGAAGCGCAGTAATATCGGCAACATTTAATCCAGTATAATCGGTGACAAAGACAGAAGAAGTTGTTTCCATCAAATCTTTGAGTTCACCTATAGCTTTTATTTTTTCCGGTTTTGCCATAATCAGATCCTCTATCTCTTCAATTCAGCCATCAGGCTTTGGTGATCAAGTTTAATTCCCACACCCATGGTTGAACTAATTGAAATACCCTTCATATAGGTTCCTTTTGCAGAGGCCGGTTTGGCCTTAACCAGAGCGCTAATAAAAGTCTTAATATTTTCAGCAATATTTTCTTCAGTGAAAGAGAGCTTTCCAACGCCAATCGCTATATTAGCCTGTTTGTCAACACGATATTCGATTCTTCCGGCTTTCAGCTCTTTCACCGTTCGGGAAATATCCATTGTGACGGTTCCGGCTTTCGGATTTGGCATCAACCCTCTTGAACCCAAAATTTTGCCCAACCGACCAATAATTTTCATCATATCGGGAGTTGCAACGGCGACGTCAAAATCGAGCCAGCCACCTTGTATTTTTTCGACAATATCATCGGAACCGACAAAATCGGCACCGGCTTCTTTGGCTTCCGCCTCTTTTTCGCCTGCAGCAAATACGAGAACTCGCACCTTCTTACCGGTTCCATTTGGAAGCGCGCAGGTGCCGCGAACCATCTGGTCAGCATGCTTGGGATTGACACCCAACCGGGCGACAATTTCGACTGTTTCGTCGAACTTGCAATAGCTGTTCTCTTTAATAGTTTTAATCGCCTCTTCGAGAGAATATCGTTTGGTCCGATCCACCTTTCCTCGAATTTCGGCCTGTTTCTTTGATCTTTTCATAAGTCTCCTATTCTCCCTGCAGTTACCAAAGTGATAAAAGCAGGTAATAACGAATTAATAACTAACCTTCTATCACAATACCCATCGAACGAGCTGTACCCAAAACCATTGACATAGCTGTTTCGATAGTGGCAGCATTTAAGTCATCCATCTTGGTTTCAGCAATTTCTTTGACCATCTTCATCGTAACCTTACCGATTTTTAGCCGGTTTGGCTCTCCCGACGCCTTGGGTATTCCGGCCATCTTCTTAAGTAAGACTGCCGCCGGGGGAGTTTTTGTTATAAAGCTAAATGTTTTATCTTTATAAACCGAGATCACCACCGGAGTCAGAATTCCACCAAGACTCTGGGTCTTGGCATTAAATGCTTTACAAAATTCCATAATATTAACACCATGCTGACCCAATGCCGGACCAACAGGCGGAGCCGGATTTGCATTACCGGCCGGAATCTGAAGCTTTATCGTTGTTTCAACTTTCTTTGCCAATTTATTTCTCCACAACTCTCTATATAATAAGTAAACCTTATGCTTTCTGTTTTGCCTTTTCAATTTGAAGGAAATCTAGCTCAACCGGCGTTGGACGACCGAAAATTGAAACCATCACCTTTATCTTCTTTCGCTCCATATTAACCTCACTGACAGAACCGGAAAAATCTGCGAAAGGTCCATCGATAACTTTAACAGAGTCGCCAGCCTGGAATGGAATATCAACAATTTCTGCCTCACGCGAACTGTCAACCTGTCCCATGATCCTATCAACTTCAACCTGCTTAAGAGGATTTGGCTTTCCGCCGGCGCCAACAAAGTTGGTTATACTCGGCGTTGAGATTACCAGATTCTGAGTTACGCGATCAAGTTCCATCTCAACCAAAATATAGCTGGGAAGAAATTTCTTAGTCGAAGTCGACCTTTTCCCCTGCTTCATTTCGGTCACCTGTTCGGTCGGAATCAGGACCTCGCCGAATCTGTCTTGAACACCAGCCGTTTCTATAGCCGATTCAAGATATCTTTTGGCCTTCTGCTCATGGCCGGAATAAGTATGTACAACATACCAATGGAGCGCCATATTATCTGATTCCTTATCCAAATATTGTTCGCGTGGCCAACGTCAGAAGCCTGTCGACAAACCCAATAAAAATCGAAATAATAAAAGTTACCACTACTGTAACAATAGTCGAACCAATTAGTTCGCTTCTGGATGGCCAGGTTACCTTATCAAGCTCAGCTCTGACTTCTTTCAAAAACTTAATTATCTTACCCAAAGTCTTGTTCCTTTAGTATCAATAGCAGGCCAGGAGGGACTTGAACCCCCAGCATCCGGTTTTGGAGACCGGCGCTCTACCAATTGGAGCTACTGGCCTGTAATCTATATACATTCTGCTATCTGGTTTCCTTATGTACAACGTGCTTACCGCAATTGGGGCAATATTTCCGATACTCCACTCTTTCGGGATGAAGTTTCTTATTTTTCGTCATATTATAGTTGCGCCTTTTGCACTCAATACAGCCGAGTATAATCTTATCTCTTGGCATAACCTTGATCTACTTTCTATTCTTTCTATTCTAATATTTTTGCAACAACGCCAGCACCGACAGTACGACCGCCCTCACGAATAGCAAAACGAAGACCTTCTTCCATGGCAATCGGTGTGATCAATTCGCCTTCAAAAGAGATCTTATCACCAGGCATGACCATCTCAACGTTTTCTGGAAGTTTCACCGTCCCGGTAACATCAGTCGTCCGAAAATAAAACTGCGGACGATAACCTTTGAAAAACGGAGTGTGACGACCACCTTCTTCTTTACTCAAAATATAAACCTCGGCAGAAAACTTCGTATGTGGTAGGATCGAACCTGGTTTGGCCAAAACCATGCCACGCTCGATTGCGTCCTTATCAACACCACGAAGCAAACAACCAATATTGTCACCAGCTTCGGCATAATCCATGATCTTACGGAACATCTCAACACCGGTGCAAACTGTTTTGCGGGTGTCGCGGATACCGATGATCTCAAGATTGTCGCCCATATTCACCTGACCACGCTCAACACGACCTGTAGCAACCGTACCACGACCGGTGATCGAGAAAACATCCTCAACCGGCAACAAAAACGGTTTGTCTTTGTCACGCTGAGGCTCAGGAATATAATTATCAATCGCATCAACCAATTCATAAACTGATTTAAACGAATCATCTTCTTTAGTATCAGGATTGGAAGCGGCGTTTAAAGCATGTAAGGCACTACCGCGAATAACCGGGACATCATCACCTGGAAATTCATATTTCGTTAGAAGCTCACGAACCTCTAGTTCAACCAGATCCAGAAGTTCCGGATCATCAACCATGTCAACTTTGTTCATGTAAACAATGATAAAAGGAACACCAACCTGACGGGCCAGCAAAATATGCTCGCGGGTCTGGGGCATCGGACCATCGGCCGCCGAAACTACCAGAATCGCGCCATCCATCTGCGCCGCACCAGTGATCATATTCTTGATATAATCGGCGTGACCCGGACAGTCAACATGAGCATAATGACGCTTATCAGATTCATACTCAACATGAGCCGTCGCAATGGTAATACCGCGTTCACGTTCTTCTGGGGCATTATCAATCGAGTCAAAGGAACGTACCTCTGAGAGACCTTTACGACTCAGTATCATCGTCATCGCAGCCGTTAAGGTTGTCTTACCATGATCAACATGCCCGATTGTGCCGACATTAACATGCGGCTTATTCCTGACAAATTTCTCCTTCGCCATTGTCTTCAAACTCCTTCTCTATCTCAATCTACATTATATTCGCAAACATTTTTTTCGAAACATCTTCAGGCAGCGGTGAATAACTGGAAAATTGCATCGTATAGGCACCGCGACCCTGAGTTAAATTTCTCAGCGCAGTGGCATAACCAAACATCTCAGCCAACGGCATCATAGCCGTAATTGCCTGCACTTTATTCCTTGGTACCATTCCATTTATTTTTCCGCGCCTTAAATTCAAATTGCCAACAACGCTCCCCATATAGTCGTCCCTACAAATCACTTCAACCTTCATTATCGGTTCGAGTACTACCGGTTTTGCTTTCCTCATACCATCTTTGAAAGCCATTGAAGCAGCAACCTGAAAAGCCATCTCGGAAGAATCAACAGAATGAGAAGAGCCGTCGAATAATGAGGTCTTAATCCCGGTTACCGGGTAACCGCCGATAACTCCAGTTGTCATCGCATCTTTGAGGCCCTTTTCCACAGCCGGTATAAATTCAGGAGGAATCGTATTTCCCTTAATTTCATTCTTAAAACTGAAAACGGTTCCGTTTTGAGCTGGTTCAAGACGCACCTTAACATGACCAAATTGACCTTTACCGCCAGATTGCCTGACAAACTTCCCTTCAGATTCAACCGTTTCGGTAATAGTTTCTTTATAAGCAACCGATGGTTTCCCGACATTGGCATGAACATTAAATTCACGGATCAAACGATCAATTAAAATATCGAGATGCAATTCGCCCATCCCTGAAATAATTGTTTGACCGGTTTCTTCATTATATTTTACTATAAAGGTCGGATCCTCTTCCTCAAGCTTTTGAAGTGAATCGGCCAGTTTATCATGGTCAGCCTGGGATTTAGGCTCAATAGCAACAAAAATAACCGGTTCCGGAAATTTCATCACCTCCAGAACTATTGGGTCTTTGGCACTGCAGAGGGTATCACCAGTAGTCGTTTTTCTAAATCCAATAATAGCGACAATATCTCCGGTGAACGCGACCGGAACATCGGCTCGCTTATTGGAATGCATTTTTAATATCCGCCCAACCCTCTCTTTTATTCCTGAGGTCGGATTAAATATATAACTGCCGGCTTTTATTTCACCGGAATATATTCTTACATAGCAAAGTTTGCCAGCGTGGGGATCAGTAGCAATTTTAAAGGCTAATGCTGCCAGCGGTTCGGATGAGTCAGGTGATCTTTGTAATTGCTTTTTGCCATCAGGCGAAATCCCTTTAACAGGAGGAAGATCGGTTGGTGCTGGCAAATAATCGATAATGGCGTCAAGCAATTTTTGGATACCTTTATTTTTTAATGACGAACCAACCAAAACCGGAACCAGCGAACAGTTAATCACTGCCTGCCTGAGTGCCCGAATTATATCAGCGGTGTCAATTTCTTCATTATTAAGGAATTTCTCGAGGAGTTTATCATCATAGTCAGAAATGGATTCCAGCAGACGCTCGCGGGCAGCAGTCGCAACCTCCAACATATCATTCGGAATAGGATTTTCAGTGAAAGTGGCACCCTGATTTTCATCATTATATACTCTATAATTCATATCAATCAAATCAATGATGCCGCTAAATTTATCTTCCTTGCCAACTGGAATCTGAATTGGGATCGGGCTCAATGTTAGTTTTTCATCCATGTCCGCCAATGTTCTATCAAAATCGGCGCCGATTCGATCCATCTTATTAACATAAGCAATTCTCGGGACTTTATATTTGTCGGCCTGAAACCAAACCGTCTCCGATTGTGGTTCAACTCCGCCAACGGCACAAAAGATAGCCAATGCGCCATCTAAAACTCTTAATGATCTTTCAACTTCCATGGTAAAATCTACGTGGCCGGGAGTATCAATGATATTAATTTCGTGCTTGCGCCAATAACAGGTAGTTGCCGCTGAGGTAATAGTGATACCTCTCTCCTTTTCCTGCTCCATCCAGTCCATCGTGGCCGCACCATCATCAACTTCGCCAATACGATGAGTTTTTCCGGTATAATAAAGAATACGCTCGGTTGTAGTCGTCTTACCGGCATCTATATGAGCCATGATGCCAATATTCCTGACAAGCTGTATATCTTTTTTAACTGACATAAAAAAACCCTAACTGAGTTCCGCATTCAAAACAGGCGACTGACAAGGGACTGTCGGCGTCGAACCGGAAATTCAGCAGGGGCCGGTTTGGCAAGCCTTTAGATCACACCTATCATATCTTAAATAATGCCCGCAATAAAACTGCTCCTCCTAGTTAATAGTCCTCCAGCCTTCTCTTCTACCATTTAAAGTGGGCAAAAGCCTTATTGGCTTCGGCCATCTTATGCGTATCTTCTTTTTTCTTTATCGAAGCGCCTTCATTATTGGCCGCAGCAGCAAATTCGCCCGCCAATTTCTGAGCCATCGTATGTTCGCTTCTGCCAACCGAATATGCAATCAACCATCTGATAGACAGCGATACCCTCCGACCAGGTTTCACTTCCTGAGGAACCTGATAGGTTGCACCGCCAACCCGGCGTGATTTCACCTCGAGCGTTGGTTTCACATTATTCAATGCCTTATTAAAAACCTCAATACCCGGCTGACCTGATTTCTTCTCAATAAGGTCAAGCGCCATATAAAGGTTTCTTTCAGCAACTGATTTTTTGCCACGTTTAATCATATAACTGATAAATTGTGAGACCAGTCTGTCACCGAATTTTGTATCGGGGATCCATTGCTGCTTTTTTAATTTTTTCCTTCTTGGCATTTATTTAAACCAACCTCTCTATTTCTTCTTTGGCTTCTTGGTTCCATATTTGGAACGGCTCTGGGTTCTGTCGGCGACACCAGAAGTATCCATAGTGCCTCGGATAACATGATACCGAACACCGGGAAGATCTTTGATACGGCCACCCCTGATTAGAACAATTGAATGCTCCTGAAGATTGTGTCCTTCACCAGGAATATACGCAGTCACTTCCATCTTATTAGTAAGTCTGACACGTGCAACTTTGCGCAGAGCAGAATTCGGTTTTTTCGGCGTCGAGGTATAGACGCGCGTACAGACTCCCCTCCTCTGGGGACATCCCTTTAAAGCCGGCGTAGTGGTTTTTGATTTCCTCACCTTACGGCCTTTTCGTATCAGTTGACTAATAGTCGGCAATGTAACTCCTTAACAATAGGTTCCACATGTCTTAAAAACAAATAGCCCTTCAAGTTATTTATTTCCCAAATAATGTCAAGCTTTTTCTTGGAAAATATTTGTCATAGTTTTATCGGCTTCCAGACTGGCTTCTTCATCTTCCTCATTCACCAGTTTGAACTCATGATATTTCTCAATTCCGGTTCCGGCTGGAATCAAATGACCTATGATCACATTCTCTTTCAGGCCCCGCAGTAGGTCAATTTTGCCATTTATCGCCGCTTCGGTCAAGACTTTGGTTGTCTCCTGAAATGATGCCGCCGAAATAAAGCTTTCGGTTGACAACGAAGACTTAGTAATTCCCAAAAGAAGCGGTTCAAATGTCGCCGGATCACCACCCTCAGCGATAACGCGGGCATTTTCATCAGCAAACTTCAAACGATCGACCTGCTCACCCTCTAAGAAATTGGTATCCCCGGACTCGGTAACCTTAACTTTCTGAAGCATTTGACGCACAATAACTTCAATATGCTTATCATTTATTTTAACACCCTGCAAACGGTAAACTTCCTGAATTTCATTCACCAAGTATTCCTGCACAGCATTTACACCGGAAATTCTCAGAATATCATGAGGGACGATCGATCCTTCACACATCCTGTCACCAGCATATACCCGGTCACCATTATGGACATGCATATGGCGTCCATGTGGAATAAGGTATTCTTTAGTTTCACCTTCATCCCCATGAACCATTATCTGCTGTTGACCTCTAACTATTTTACCCAACTCAATAATACCATCAACCTCCGAAATAACAGCCGGATCATGCGGTTTTCTGGCTTCAAAAAGTTCCGCCACACGAGGCAATCCACCTGTAATGTCACGCGTCTTTGAGATTTCGCGGGGAATCCTGACAAGAAATGAACCAGCTTCAATCTTTTGCCCATCACTGACAAGAAGGTTGGCGCCGGTCGGTATTCGATAGCTATTCTGTATTTTACCTTTGGAATCGAGAATAATAATTGTCGGGAACAAGATTTTCTCCCGTTCTTCAACAATAATCGGCTGGATCAAACCTGTCGTTTCATCAAGCTCTTCACGCAGAGTAACATCAGGAATAATATCTTTGAACTTAATTTTTCCGCCATATTCGGTTACAATTGTGGTCGAATATGGATCCCACTCAAAAATGGGGTCAGCAATTTCAACATCCTGATTGTCGTTTACAACCAAAACTGAACCATAAGGCAATTTCATTCTTGAGCGGACTCGTTTTTTCTCATCCTTAACATGAATTTCGCCCTCGCGGCCAGTGATAACCACTGATTTATCTTCACGAATTATAGATTTGACATTTACAAATTCAACGTTACCTTTGTATTTGGTTTCCACTTTTGATTGCTCGGCAATTCTTGCCGCCGTTCCACCAATATGGAATGTTCGGAGCGTCAACTGAGTTCCCGGTTCGCCGATCGACTGAGCCGCAATAACACCAACGGCCTCGCCAATATCAACCATCTTCATCGATCCGAGATTTCGGCCATAACATTGAATACAGACGCCCCGCTTTGATTCGCAGGTTAGCACCGAACGAATATGGACAGAATCAACACCGGCATCTTCTATCTGAAGCGCCGACTCTTCATTTATTTCCACTCCGGCTTCAACAAGAATTTCATCGGTGATCGGATCAAAAACATCCTCAAGCGCAACACGACCAAGAATACGATCATGCAGCGATTCGATTACTTCTTCACCTTCTTTAAGAGCCGAAAGATGGATACCAAGGATAGTATCGCAATCAATTTCATTAATAATGACATCCTGTGCCACATCAACCAAACGCCTCGTTAGATAACCGGCATCAGCCGTTTTCAACGCGGTATCAGCCAAACCTTTACGGGCACCATGAGTGGAGATGAAATACTCAATGACAGAAAGCCCTTCCCGGAAATTCGAGATAATAGGTGATTCAATAATTTCACCAACACCGCCCGTGATTTTTTTCTGCGGCTTGGCCATCAGACCACGCATACCGGCCAACTGTCGTATCTGTTCTTTACTTCCACGGGCACCCGAATCAGCCATCATATAAACCGGATTAAAACCATCACGATCGTTGGCCAGGTTATCAAACATAACCGTAGCAACCTCTGAAGTTATACCGGTCCAGATATCAATAACCTGATTATATCTCTCACCATTGGTGATAACGCCTTTTTCATATTTCTTGGAAATGGCATCCACCCGCTTCTGTCCGTCGGCAACAAGTTTCTTTTTGGCTTCAGGAATCAAAAGATCATCAATAGATACCGTTAATCCCGCCAGCGTGGCATATTAAAATCCCAGATTTTTGAGCTTATCAAGAAACACCACCGTTTTAGCGGGGCCGACCTGGCGATAACTATCAAGTACCAACTGCTCCAGCTTACCCCTTGAAGCGGTATCATTAAAGTAATCCATCCCTTCGGGGAAAATCTGATTCAATATTATTCTACCGGCAGTTGTTTCAAAAAGCTCGGTACCCATTTTAACTTTGATCCGGGCGTGAAGACTAACCGCGTCCATAGAATAAGCTATCAAAACCTCTTCTTTTGAATAATATATCATTCCCTCGCCTTTGGCGCCGGGACGAATTTTTGAAAGATAGTAGCAACCGATCACCATATCCTGCGAAGGTGTCGCCACCGGTCGACCCGAAGACGGCAATAAAAGATTGTTACTTGCCAGCATTAAAAGGCGAGCTTCTAATTGCGCTTCAAACGAAAGAGGAATATGAACCGCCATCTGATCACCATCAAAGTCAGCGTTAAAAGCAGCACACACCAGCGGATGCAATCTTATTGCCTTGCCCTCGACCAGCCTGGGATAAAATGCCTGAATACCAAGACGGTGAAGAGTTGGGGCGCGATTCAAAAATATGGGATGATCGGTAATAATCTCTTCTAGTATATCCCAAACTTCGGGACGTTCCCGCTCCACCAGTTTTTTAGCTGATTTTACCGTTTGGACATATCCTTTTTCTTCCAGCTTCATAATGATAAACGGTTTGAATAGTTCCAGAGCCATATTTTTTGGTAACCCACACTCGCCAAGCTTCAGTTCAGGACCAACCACAATAACTGAACGACCGGAATAGTCAACGCGTTTACCAAGCAGGTTCTGACGGAACCTTCCCTGTTTACCTTTTAAGAGATCAGACAAAGATTTAAGCGGACGCTTGGAATCGCCACGAACCGAATGGGTCCGACGGCCATTATCCAACAGCGCATCAACCGCCTCCTGAAGCATTCTTTTTTCATTTCTTAGAATGACATCGGGAGCCTGAATATTTATTAGTTTTTTAAGTCGGTTATTTCTATTTATAACTCGACGATACAAATCGTTTAGATCCGAGGTAGCAAAACGACCACCTTCAAGCGGTACCAGTGGACGAAGATCAGGAGGAATAATCGGAACTGTGCTGAGGATCATCCACTCCGGTCGGTTGCTTGACTGACGAAACGCCTCTACAATTCTTAACCGCTTTAAAGCATCCTTCCGTCGCTGTACCGATGTTTCCACCTTGGCCTGAGCTCTCAAGTTCACCGATATTTCATCCATATCCATCTGGGATAAAATCTCTTTGACAGCTTCGGCGCCCATTCCGGCCTTAAATTTTTTGCCGCTCTCCTCAAGTTCAATATATTCTTCTTCAGAAACAATATCTCTCTCATGATAGGAGGTATTGCCCGGATCAATCATTATATATGATTCATAATAGAGAATCTTTTCCAAATCTCTGACAGAACAATCAAGCAAGTTGCCTATCCTTGATGGCAAAGATTTTACAAACCAGATATGTGTTACCGGTACGGCCAGGTCGATATGACCCATTCTTTCACGGCGCACTTTAGACTGAGTAACCTCAACACCGCAGCGATCACAAACAATTCCGCGAAAACGGATTCTTTTGTATTTGCCGCAATTACATTCCCAATCTTTAACCGGGCCAAAAATACGCTCACAGAAAAGTCCGTCTCTTTCCGGTTTGAAAGATCGATAATTAATTGTTTCAGGTTTCAGAACCTCACCGAACGACCATGAAAGAATCGTCTCAGGAGAAGCCAGTTGAACCTGAATGGCAGAAAAATTAGCGGGCCTTTTCTGCTGGGTACGTGGTGTGTTTGTGGGAAAGGTAGCCACCATTAAACTCCTTTTATATAATCACCGACGAGCGGTTTATATTTTCCTATAAATTTGCAAAACACCATTTTCATCAATCTCTATTTTTCAAGCAATTTGACATCAAGTCCCAATGCCTGAAGTTCTTTAACCAGAACATTAAACGATTCCGGAATCCCTGGTTCCGGAGGATTTTCAACCTTAACAATCGCTTCGTAAACTTTGCTTCGACCAACAACGTCATCAGATTTAACGGTTAAAAGCTCTTGCAGAGCATAAGCGGCACCATACGCCTCCATTGCCCATACTTCCATCTCACCAAAACGCTGGCCGCCAAACTGCGCCTTGCCGCCCAAAGGCTGCTGAGTAACAAGACTGTAGGGACCAATTGAGCGGGCGTGAATTTTATTATCCACTAGATGCAACAGCTTCAATATATAAATAATTCCAACAGTAATTTCGCTATCAAACGGCTTACCGGTATACCCATCATAAAGTGTAATTTTTCCACTTTCAGGAAGATTCGCTTTTTTCAACATCTCCTTGATTTCAGGAAGTTTAGCACCATCAAATACCGGAGTCTTGACCTTTATATTTAGCTCTTTGGCAGCCCATCCCAGATGTGTCTCCAGAATCTGACCAACATTCATACGAGACGGCACGCCCAACGGATTGAGCAGAATATCAATCGGTGTACCATCCTCAAGATATGTCATATCCTCAATCGGCACGATCTTGGAAACAACACCTTTGTTACCATGACGACCAGCCATTTTGTCGCCAACCGATAATTTTCTCCGAATGGCAACCTTTACCTTAACCAGCTGTTTAACTCCTGGAGGCAATTCGGCACCGCGGACAATCTTATCAACCTCAATATTCATGTCAGATTCGCGAGCAGTCAGAATTTCTTCGGCCTTCTTAAGAACCTTATCTACTTTTTTATTTATCTTTTCAACATCACAATAACCATCAGCGGCGAAGGCCGAATCAAAGTCAAAAGTTGCCAGAAATTCTGCGTCATATTTGTGTCCGG
>DAOUVS010000068.1 GCA_030667525.1 Candidatus Zixiibacteriota bacterium
ATGATGGCAGAGCCGAATTGATTAAGATGGGTGTTGATTTCAACCAGATCAAGCTGAGTAACGGCAACAGATTTTAAATCTCCAGATTTGCGGAAGATTTCAATGACCTGATCAAACGTTTTCAGGGCATGTGTATATTTGTCGCCGAGAAAATATAAATACGCCAGCGAGTAATCGGCTTTGCCGGCCGCCAAATCCATTTTGTTTTTTCGAAATTGATCGGAAACGGAACTGTACAATTTTTCGGCATCGTTCAATTGATTGAGATTGGCATAGATATTAGCCCGGTTAAAATCAAGTATTGCCAGGGGAACGCCACCCTGCAATTTGAAGAAATCTCGCGCACGATCATAGTACCTAAGTGACAAATTATTACGATCCAGACGATGATACACATTTCCAATATTGGTCATCACCCGGGCAGCATTGTACTTATTATTCTTCCGTTGAAAATATTTGAGGGCGCTTTTTCCTACTTCCAATGCTTTCGGATAATTACCGAGGTACATATGGACATCCATCAAACCCTGACGAGCACGGGCGGCGGCATCAAAGTTCCTGTTTTGTTGAAGTTGCTCGACAGCTTGTTTGTACATCCGCAGAGCGGTTTTGCTCTGCCCCGACCAGTGCGCAAAGCGGGCCTTAATGGCGAGCAGTCGCGGACGATGATAAGGTGGCAGATGTTTAAAACATGGTGCCAGTTGATCAATAAACGGCTTAACCTGCTTGAGATTCGTCTGTAATAATTTGTTTACGGTAGAATTGATATCAGATATAAAAAGAGCGGCATCACCTTCATATTGCTTTTGGATATGCCGATCAACAATCTCTTTTGAATACAAACGCGATATGTCTGATATTGAAATCATAATTCAAGATCAATTTTTCCTATTATTTTTCGTCCCTCAAGTAGATTTAGATTATATTTTCCGGCCGGGGCCCGGGAAACTCGAAACAGGTTGAACTGGTTGGTTTCGGATTTGATCAGGGATTTTCCACCTTTCAATTCAATTGATATTGATTCATCCTGTTTTAGTCCTGAAATTTGGCCAATTAATTCAAAAGATTTTGGAGAAATTGGATAAATTGATAATTCCAATTGTCCATCACCAACAAGGAATTTTAGCCGACGTGTATCGACATCGGCCGGACGGACGCCTTCAGGCAGAGGCAGCAGACCAGAGTCAAATATATTGATTCCCCATGTATCGTTGCCGGCGCTTTTTCGTTTTTTGATATCTTTAAGAAGACGATCAAAAAGATTATGAGATGGTTTTTTTAATTTTTGCCATTCGATTTGATCAACTTCATTATTCATATCCTTGATGACCGAAATCATCTTTTGCAGAATCGGATCATTCTCGATTTGTGTCTTCATGGAAGAATGCTCCTTGGGCGTTAATCGACCTTTGATATAATCAATCAGCTTATCGAATTGTTCTCTTTTATCGCTCATAAATCACTCACCTATTGGTCTTATTTGAGGGGTCAGAAAATACCCAGTATTTCCACTTTTTCTTCTTTAGAATATTGTACAACTTTGTCAGGATTTTTGCTCTTATTGGTCCGATTGAGGATACAGGCATTTTTAGCTTCTCTGATATCTCTTTGTACGATGGTTCATTGGGGTCGAGAAACAACATCTTTAACAGCTTATAATCACGTTCGGAGAGATTTGACATCGCCTCAAATAAAACCTGCCTCAATTTGGTTGCTTCGTATATTTTATCAGGAGCAGCGCCGCTTTTGTCCGGGATTGTATCCGGTTCCTGTTCACCATAGTAATCATCGATTTGAAGGTTTTGATAGAAACTATAGATTTGCCTGCGAGTAATGGTGGCGACAAATGATAAAACCTTATCTGGTGATTTTAAAGAGTGAATGCTGTTTACCATTTGATATGAAACACGTCCGAAAATATCGAAACTTTCGTCACGCGATAGTTTGCTTTTTTGGCATAGGGAGAAAATAACCGGCCCAACCAAATCAATTAGTTCATGCCAGGATTGCTCGTCTCCCTTTATGCATTGACTGATAAGACTATTAAAGTATTCTCCGCCTTGCTCGCCCATAATCAATAGTTCCCCGATGTATGTTTTAATATATCAAATTATCGCCAATATAACAAGAGCTTTAAAGATATACACTCCAAAAGTTATCTTTTGGCACAAGCCGTCACCGACCATAACCAAAAGAAGATTAATGTTTACGGCAAACCTTTACTATTGATTGGATTAAGTAAGACAGCTCCAATAAAAAAGCTGGCCATTGCTGACGACCTTAGAACATATATTGATCTCACCGAGAAACATGAATTTAATAAAATAATTAGTGTATTAGTTCAAATTTCTGCATAAATTTAATCAGATAAAAATAAATATTGTAAGAATACGGTAAGAATTGGAGATATTATTTTGGATTTGTCTGATCTAAAATCAGAAATCGAGTATAATTCAGAGTGTAATAAATCCCATGTAATCATATTGGGTGCAGGCGCCAGTAAGGCGGCTTTTCCTAATGGTGACTCAAGAGGCAATATACTTCCAGTCATGAATGAATTGGTTGAGGCAGCCAATTTAAAAAGATTCCTCGATTTTCAAGGAATAAAGGATGTACCAAACAACTTTGAAGAATTATATAGCAAACTGCATAACAGAGGAGACAAAAAGATTTTAAGGACAATAGAATCGGCAATTTGGCAATATTTTGTCGGCCTTCGTATGCCGACCGAACCCACTTTATATGATCATTTAATGTTATCCTTAAGAGAAAAGGACATAATAGCCACATTTAATTGGGACCCGTTTTTGGTAGAAGCTCGTTTACGCAATAGAAAAGTCAAATCATTGCCTCAGCTTGCATATCTTCATGGAAATGTAAGAATTGGTTGTTGCAAAGAGCATGAAGAATACGGCATTATTGCAAGTAAATGCCCTATTTGCGATAAGTTTATTAAGCCAACAGATTTATTATATCCAATATTAGAAAAAGATTATGACCAAAATAAATTTATCAAGGCACAGTGGGAAAAGCTCGAAGCATATTTACAGAATGCATATATCTTAACGATTTTTGGATATGGGGCTCCCTCTTCTGATGTAAAAGCCATTGAATTGATGAAAAAGGCGTGGGGGAAAGTAGGGAAACGTAATCTTGAACAGGTTGAAATAATAAATACTATGAATGAAGATGATTTATATAAAACTTGGAAGCCATTTATCCATACAGATCATTATGAAATTAAGAATGACTTTTATAAATCTTACATTGGGCGTTTTCCCCGTCGAAGTTGTGAGGCATTCTGGGACCAGTCCATGGAGCATAAATATATTGATGGTATAGAATACCCAAAAAACGTGTCATGGGATGAGTTATATAAATTATATTCGATATTATTTGAAGAAGAAGGGTTCAAAATTGAAGAATAAATAAGAGACGCACGGGTTGTCCACAATTTGCAGTGAGATATCAAATAACCGCATTATTAATCTGTCTCAAAAATCAAGCTGGGGAACAGGGAGTCGAACCCCGATCCTACGGTCCAGAGCCGCATGTCCTACCATTGGACTATTCCCCAGTATCAAACGCTAAAATTGAAATCTATTTTCTGACTCCAATTATCCGAACAAATATATATGACAAATTATGATTGTCAAGAAATACTGTCGGTAAAATATTAATCTTCTGAATAGGCAACAATTATAAATTTCCCCGATACTTCGATTCTTGCCCGCTTATTTTTAAATCGATTCCGCAAAGTAAGGCTATCTCCGACAAGCAGTTTTCTGCTTGATGGTGGCGGGGGATAGGCCAGGCCGCCAAAATCAACAAAGCAACTGTCTTCGAGAGGTATTATTGAAATGAAATCACCCGGTTTTCCTTTTATTTCAACTGATTCATTTTTTATCAGAAATATTTTTTTTGCAGCATCTATAATTGTGGCCGACAAATCAGGCTGGTTTTTCTTTCTTTTGCTCTTGAATTTATTAACTAATTCCAGAAGGAATATATTCCCAAGAGTATGATCGATTTCTGAGTTTGACAAGGCGCCGCAAATTTCAATATTATTGGCACCACGATCAAGAGCCAGTTCAACCGCCAACTGGGAATCGGTTTTGTCTTTTTTTGCTGAGTGCCGGATCACCTCGATATTTTTCAGATATTTGTTAGATAGCTTTGGTGCCGAGTCAAAATCGCCAATAAGTATATCAGGTCTGATTTTGTTTTTTATAAAAAATCTGATTCCACCATCAATTGCGACGGTTGTTTTCCCCTTCAGATTTTTGAGATAATAAGAATTATCTTTAGCGCTGTACCTATTATTCAGAAATAAAATATATTTTTCAGTTTTTTTCATAATTTCCTATATAAATATTATTCGGTTATATACGACCCGACCAGGCTGATTAAAAGTAAAATAAGCACCGAACCGATCAGCCATTGTAGCCCGATAAGCGGCAATAGAATTGTTGTCGCAAAGAGCGCGCCGATGGCGGAACCGGCGATCTCAAAAGCATACCCGGTGCCGCGATTCGCCCCGGCTCGCCCGAAATAATATCGATATGTTGCAGCTACAAACAATCCGCCTCCGGCCAATGCGGTCGTAAATAAAAACAACAGATGATAATAAAGTAGCGCTGTTGGAGGGATCTGTGTATAGGTAACAAAATAAAGCAGCATTGACGTTAAAAGCAAAAGCAATGACGGATACTCCAGCCGTTCGGCTTCGGATTTCATTGATATATATGTCCCCAGGGCCAGCCCAAGCATAAAGGTTCCAATCAATAATCCCAGTTCTGAATAAAGCGAGCCGGCAGTTGATTGATATACATAAAACGCTATTAGTTCGGCTGTTAATGTTGTCAAACCGGCTGTAAAGTATAAAAACAGGCCATAAGTTTTCCGTTTCCTTCGCCCCATTATCGAAGAAATAAGCAGCAAAATAATTGCAAGAAGAACAAATAAAGCCGGGTAAATTGTATCAAAGATAAAATGTGTAATTGTGTAATCAGTTTTGTAAAGTCTTGAATTCAATAGTATCTGTTTATATATCAATTTCGGATTTTCAAGATTGTTTTTTTCGCCAACAGAATCTAAGCTTTTATATAGACCGGATAGCTTAAACTCATTAAGCCTGTCTTTTAAATAATTATCGTTGATAAACTGTGGCTGGTAATTCAGACCATCAATTTGCTGTATAAGTGTATCATACGGGATATCAAATATCGGTTCATTTGACATAAAAAATAGTGTCGATGTTCCGGGCCAGAGATTAACATATTGATAAGAATAATTGGCTGTTCTATAAATAGTTGACAACACATCTTTTTTCTGCTCGGAGATAAAGCGATCGGTGTCATAAGATGTCGGAAAATAAAAAATACCATCAGGTTTGAGTATTCTTTTGATTATTCGAAAAAACTGCTCTGAATAAAATCGTCCGGTTTTGTAGCTGTCTGGCAGCCCCGGCAAAGCTATCACAATATCATATTTGGTGATGATATCATTGCTGTTGATAAAGGCGATGGGATCATCGTCGATACGATTTATTTTATTGTCAGGTTCGAATATTTTATCCAGCGCCGAACTAAGTGAGGCTCGTGGGTCAATAGTTGTGATTTTAATTTCCGGAAACAGTTTTGATAATTGCCCAACGCCAAATTCCGCGCGTCCGAAAATCAGAATATTTTTGGCTTCAGGTTTGTAAAGCAGAGGCGGAATCAATATATTTTCGGCCGCTTCTAAATTTGGATAGGTCGCTTCGATTTTATTATCGGTTAACAAAACAACTGTATTGTCTCTGCTTATTATTGTTTGAGAACCGTAATGTGTCTCAAAAAAATCTTCAATGCTGTAGGGAGAATATTTAATCTTTTCAAATTGAAAATCCAATTTCGGAATTGAATATTTTATTGCTATTAATATCAATAGTGTTATAAAAGCTGTTACATATACCGCCCGACCATTAAGTGATACCAAACCAAACAGTACAACAATGACGCCCAGTCCAACTGCCATAGAAAGATTTGAAAACACCGGACCGACCAGCGCAGTTATGGCAACACCGCCAATAAAAGCGCCAAATCCTTCAAATAGATACACGCTGTTTATCGAGGCGGAGGGACGATGTCCCTCGCGGCAGATCGATGAGAATAGAATTCCAGATATACAGCCGGTCGGAAAAGTCAAAAGTATTGATATTAAGGCCGCCAGTGTAAACGGCATCATCTCACCTATTGTAAATTGAAGAATAACAGAAGACAAACGAATAGCGATAATAGAAAGCGGAAGCAGAATTGCACCAGCTATAAACAGTAATTTTGTGCCAAAACGATTTATTTTCTTGCCGCCAAGATATGCTCCCAGAGCGACCGCCATCATCCAACCAAAGAGAGCAGTACCAATAAACAGTTCATCACCATTAAAGGCAGCAATTAGTTCACGGAGCAAAAGAACCTGACCGCCGACCGAAAAGAATCCGAGTAAAAATGCTTTTTTGTTCATCAAAATAATCCGGGAATTTCCCGTTTGCACTTTTGGCAAAGATTGCCTACCAAATTAATTTTGGAAATATTGTATCCCTTACGTTCGACTAATATTTCACCGCACCCGGGACAATAGGTCGACTCGGCCGGATGAAGGGGCAAATTCCCGAGATAAACATATTCCAATCCTTCCGCTCGCGAAATATCGTATGCATTCTGCAGGGTTTTTTCGGGTGTCATGGGAAGATTCTTAAGTAAATACTGCGGATGAAATCTTGAATAATGAAGCGGGGTGTCAACTCCGAGATAATTTTTGATCCAACCGGCCAGTTCCTTGAATTCATCATCACTGTCATTTAAAGTCGGAACAACCAGAAAAACAATCTCTAGCCAGACACCGGCGTTTTTGATTTGAATCAATCTATCCAAAACCGGTTTCAGTTCACCGTTGACGGTTTTTTTATAATAATCTTCCCGAATCGATTTCAGATCGATCTTGATTGCATCGAGATGCGGCAATAAATCAGCCATTGGCTGTTCCTCGATATAGCCGTTGGAAATCATCACCGATTTTACCGAATTTTTGTGTCCCAATTTTGCTATATCATACATATACTCATAAAAAATCACCGGTTCGGAATAGGTGTAGGCAATCGTCGGGACTTTTCTTTGAAGAGCTATGTTTACCACCTCTTTGGGAGGTAGGACTAAATTATTAGTCTGCTCCGGGCGACTTTGCGAGATATCCCAGTTCTGACAGAATTTGCAATTGACATTACACCCGGCGGTGGCCAGCGAAAAAGCCGATGTGCCGGGATAAAAATGAAAGAGTGGCTTTTTTTCTATCGGATCAATATTGATAGCGCAGGGGAGACCATAAACCAAAGTTCGATAAACATCACTTCTGTTTTCCCTGACCCCGCAATATCCCCGTTCCATATCGGTGATCCGACAGTGACGTGGACAAAGGCCACACTCAATTCCCCCTGTCTCCAGTTTCTTATAAAAGCGTGCCTCAACCGATGATAACTCTGTTGAATAATCAAAAGCGCACGCATTTTGAACACCACCTATTATCTCTGGCAGAATTCCTGTTTGTGGTGCTAACATCGCCGCTGTTCCGCAACCGAGACATTTCAGGAAACTTCTTCTTTTTAATTTGTTATTCATAAAAGTTCCACTTCTGATTGTTGACCGGTATCATCAACAGCTATAACCTTTAAGTCAATATTCTTTCTGCTGGCCACTCCCAATCCGAGTTGCTCTGCCGTCCTAAGATATTTCACTTCTCTTTCAGTCTGCTTCAAAGTCGGTAGTTTATTTATTTTGCGGAGATGTTCTAAAATCTCAAGACCGATTCTGTCGGCCGCCACCGGATCAGTCGATATTATCAAACCATTATAGAAACCTAAATAACGGCTGTCATAACCGGGGCCACCGTTATACTGAACCCGGATGGCGTCAATTATTGATAGCCGGTTTTTTGATCTAATCGGTTCAAGATTCGAGATATCTGCCGCAAACGGATCGCAGTTATTATCATGGAATTTATTTGGATTATTGATTGCACCATACATATTTTTAAGGCAAGCTGATAATCCGGCAATTGAATGATCTTTCAGAATTGGCAGATTAATATTAAAATCAACCAAATCGGTCATCACCCGGCTCACAAGACTGTTCACCTCGCCGGAAGTGTAAAAATCGGCGCTATACCCAATACCATTGGTGTCGGTTCCCAGGCATCGTCGTCCGAAAGATGAAGCGTTCAGATCAAATCCGGCTTGCTCAAGTTCGCGATTGGTTCGTTCCCAGATAACAATATTGTTATCGTCTATGCCTGTATTGGTTAAGATTTTGGTTAGTCCGTCAGTTAGCGGAACCGGTGTCGAATTGAGATTTCTGGTCAGGCAGTTGACTTTCATGCCGATTACACCGGAAGGAATAAATTTTCTGACAGCATCGGATATTTTTGATTCCCCCGAAAGCGTTTTCAGACCGATTTCAAGCAGTTGTTGATACTTCTCAGAGGCGAGTTGTTTCCCTTTGTTTTTACCGGCATATTTTATTACACAAACAGAACTCATATTTAAGTATATACAACGTTTAAAGACTTTTGCGCAAATACTTTTTTCTTGACCGGTTACATAAACAGTTGTATTCTGCCCACTATGAAAAAGAGAATATTTATAAATCTGCTTTGGGCGGTAACTGCGCTTGTCTCAATATCTTCTCCGATATTATACGGCGCTGTCAGAGAACCGGTTGTGGCCGGAAGTTTCTATCCGGCCGATTCGCTGGAATTATCAAAAATGGTTCAAGGCCATTTGGATAAAGTCGAAAATCTGCCTGATATAGACGGGCAATTAATCGCCCTAATTGTGCCTCATGCCGGACTTATTTATTCCGGTCAGATCGCCGCTTATGGATATAAACTTTTGGAGAATTCAGGAATTGATAAAGTAATTCTATGCGGTCCATCACATCGTTTTTCTTTTATGGGACTTTCGGTATTTGGCCCATTTGTAAATTGGAAAACTCCTCTTGGCGTTGTCAAATGCAATAATTCAATTTGTGACAAACTGATCAGTTTTGATAGCAATATTGAGATCATTCGCCAAGCTCATCTGCAGGAACATTCACTTGAGGTGCAACTGCCTTACCTTCAGACGGTTCTGGACAATTTTGAACTAATTCCGATAGCGATGGGTAATCAGGACAAAGCAAATATTAATCTTTTAGCCAAAGCACTTGAGTCACTTGATACTGCAAACAATGCAATAATGATAGCATCATCAGATTGGCAGCATTTTCGTGCTGCATCGGAGGGATGGAAGCTTGATTCTTTGGGATTGTCATGTTTTGAAAATATGGATATGGACAAATTAGAGCAGCATCTTGAATCGAAAGAGGTTGAAATGTGCGGCGGTGGACCGACTGCGGCTGTTATGAAAGCGGCGATAGCTAAGGGTGCGGATAAAGTTAAGATACTAAAATATGGCGATTCTGGCGATATTACCGGTGATAAGAGCAATGTTGTCAGTTACGCTGCCATTGCCATTTATAAATCGAATGACAAAAAGACAAAAACTGAAGCGACAAATTCTGATATTGGAATCAAAGAAAAGAAACTGCCAAATCAATTTGAATTGTCGCAACCGGAAAAAGAGGAACTTCTTGATATTGCCCGTAAATCGATTGAAAGCTATCTAACCGATGGTTCTACTCCTGATTTTGACGTTTCCGATAATCTAAAAAAATTCGGTGCTGCTTTTGTAACTTTGGAGAAAGACGGTCAACTGAGAGGCTGTATTGGTCATACCAGTGCCGTTGAAGAGTTATATAAAACAGTGTCAGGCTGTGCCATTAAGGCAGCCACGCAGGACCGACGTTTTCCGCCGGTTAAACCGGAAGAGATGAAACAGATTCATATTGAAATATCGGTTATGTCGCCGATGCAATTGATCGAATCGTTTGAGGAAATTGTAGTCGGTCGTGATGGATTAATCATATTTAAAGGGCAGTATCGGGGATTGCTTCTGCCACAAGTCGCAACTGATTACGGCTGGAACCGAACCGAATTTCTGGAGCAGACCAGTCGCAAGGCCGGATTGGATAAAAATGCCTATTTGGCTGACGATGCGGTTATATATAAATTCCAAGCGGTCATTTTTGGAGAATAGGTGAGGAAACTTGACATCCCTGTTAGAGTTGATTATGATACTTAATTGTGTTAAAAGTGGAGATTAAGTTGTGATTCATGGAGTAATATTGGCGGGTGGTAAGGGAGAACGATTCTGGCCACTTTCGCGGGCGGAACATCCCAAGCAACTCCTCAGATTGATTTCGTCAAAAACGATGCTTCAGGAAACCATTGATAGGGTTCTTCCGCTGATCTCCAGCGAAAGAATTTTGGTGGTGACTTCGGAGGATATTGTTTCTCCTATACTGGACGAGATTTCGCTGCTCAAGCAGGAAAATATTCTGGCCGAACCGTTTGGCCGAGATACCTGTCTTGCTATCGGCCTGGCCGCCAAACATCTTCAGAAAACCGATCCCAATGCCGTTATGGTGGTTTTGTCGGCGGATCATATTATTCAGCCGGCTGAAAAACTGCTTGATATTATCTCGATCGGTGCCCAGATAGCGCAGGATGAGGACAAACTGATAACTATCGGAATCAATCCGACCCGGGCCGAAACCAATTATGGCTACGTTAAAATGGGCGAACCTTACAAGGTCTTTGGTAGCATAGCAGTTTATCAGGTTGAGGCTTTTACTGAAAAACCGAAACCGTTGGTTGCCAACGAATATTATTACGGTCATCAGCATCTCTGGAATTCAGGTATGTTTATCTGGTCGGTTGATGCAATTTTGAAAGCTATTAAATCCTGCCAGCCGGATACTGCCGCTGCTCTCGATGAATATGCCGTTTCTATCGGAACCGAAAACGAAAAAGAAGCATTAAGGGCCCTTTATGGTAAATCTGATCCGATTTCAATCGATTTTGCTATTTTGGAGAATGCCGAAAATGTTTTAACAATTAGAGGCGATATTGTTTGGGATGATGTCGGCAGTTGGAATGCTCTTGAGAGGTATAAAGATAAGGATCAGGAGAACAATGTTGTTATTGGCGAAGTCAGACTTTCAAATACTTATGAAACGGCTATATATAATGACAGTGATGGTATAATAGTGGCATTAGGCGTTTCCGATTTGGTTATTGTAAAAACTAAGGATATTGTTCTAGTCGCTCATAAAACGCAGGTTAATGATGTCAAAAAAATCATTGCTGAACTGTCACAAGATGATTCAATGAAGAAGTATTTATAATATGAAAAAGAATCTATTGTTTATAATCTTACCGCTGTTGATGCTTGTTCTTGCCAATTGCAGAGGGACATTTGCACCACCCGGAGGTGACGAAGAAAAACCTGGACCGGCAGCAAAAGAGACAAGTGACAAATATGAACCACTCGGACAATCCGAAGATTTTGCCATTGTTTCCAAAGCAGTTTCATTTGATCCAGTTGCAGATTCAACCAAAAACCTCGACGGTAAAAATCCGACGAAGATTGTTGATGGTGGCATTGACGATTTGTCTGGGGATAGAGTGTACCGAATTCAGCTTTTTACCGCCAAAGAATATGGTCCTGCTATTCGGGAGAAAAAAGTTGCCATTGAAGTATTTGATAAGCCGGTTACGATGGATTACGAAGTGCCCTACTATAAAATCAGAGTCGGCAATTTCTTAACCCGCGAAGAGGCGGAGGAATATTTGCCGGCCGCTCGCGAAGCTGGTTATAAAACAGCCTGGGTAGTTAGGGCGTATGTTAATGTGAAAACGGTTGAAGATGTTTACGATGGTTATGATGAAGAAATATTCAAGCCATTTGATAGTACCGAATTGATAGACATGGAAAATGAAACCGAACAAGACAGCATCGAATATCAGGAGAATTAACCCGCTTCACCCTGAACCGGATATTCTGAAAGAAACTTTGCAGATTCTGACAGATAATGGAATTGTTATGGCACCAACTGAAACAAAATATGGACTGCTGACTCGAATCGATTTTCCCGGTTTGGTAAAGAATGTGTATGATATAAAAAATCGACCGCTATCGATACCGACTGCGATATTTATCAGGTCGTTTGATGAGATAAATAAATTTGGCATGGTAAATGCCGCCGCCCAGAAAATTGCAGAAACATTTCTTCCGGGGCCAATGACTTTGGTAGTTGAAGCTCGAACAGATTATCCGGCACCGATTGTAATAAATGGAAAAATCGGACTTCGCTTTTCATCATCTAAAATTATAACGCAACTGCTGGCTCAATCCGATTTTAATCTGACCGCCACCAGTGCCAATATATCTGGCAAAAATGAACCGGAAAATATCGAAGAAGCAAGAAAACAGTTTGGTGACAGTATAAATCTCTATCTCGATGCCGGGCCGCTAAATGGTCCGTCATCCACTGTAGTCGATTGCTCTGGTGAAACGTATAAGATATTACGTGAAGGAGCAATTTCAAATGAGGATATTAAAAAATCTCTGGAGATGAATTGATGACAGGAAGTTTTAAAATAATGTTTGTTTGTTTTGGGAATACCTGCCGGTCACCAATGG
>DAOUVS010000141.1 GCA_030667525.1 Candidatus Zixiibacteriota bacterium
TCAATCAGCGGCAATGGTGCATTTAATTTTAATAGAATTAAGAAATATTTTATCTACAATGATACCGATTGGGATGGTACTGTTGATGACACAGTTGATTATTCAGATAACCCGGTTGCCGGTTTTCCCGATTATATTGGCAATCTGATTGTTGATTGGAACAAAAAACCATTGCACCTGACTTATCGTTTGCGGGCTATCGGAAAGCAGTATGTAGAAAACGGTGGAAGAGAACATCTTGCTATTGATCCGTATTTGCTTTCATCGCTTTCGGCGTCACTGTCGCTTGGGAAAATGGGCGACTATGGTTTGCTAACGCTCTCTGCTCGGATAAATAATATTTTTAACATCCAATATGAGCAGTCGGGCTATGCCTATGAGTGGGGCGGGATCTGGTATGGTGAGTATTTCCCCGGCGCTGAGGCAAATTATTTTATGCAACTAAAACTTGAGTTTGAGTAGAGCCTTTGTCTGCGATTGATTACATAATTATTTTCGCTTATCTGGCCGGATTGATATATCTGGGAATATCGCGGCGACATAAAAGCGACGAGTCGGCTGGGAGTTTCATTCTCGGCGGTCGGATGTTGACTCTTCCCGCTTTTGTGGCGACTTTAGTATCATCGTGGTACGGCGGGATCCTTGGGGTCGGTGAGTACAGTTATATGTATGGTGTATCGACCTGGCTGGTATTTGGTATTCCTTATTATATCGCAGCACTCTTGTTTGCACTCTTTCTGGCGAAGAGAGCACGCCAGGCGGAAGTGCTGACAATTCCTGACCGACTTGATGCAGTGTATGGTCAACCAACCGCTGTCGCCGGTTCGGTGATTCTGTTTTTTATGACCCTTCCTGCCGCATATATTTTAATGCTGTCGGTGTTATTACAAATTCTTTTTGGCTGGTCACTGTGGGTCGGGGCCGTTTTGGGAACAATGTTTTCCGTTTTCTATGTATTTCTTGGCGGGTTCAAAGCAGTAGTGCGGACCGATCTTTTTCAATTTGGACTGATGTTCGCCGGATTTATCCTCCTGTTTGTTTTTCTTCTGATAAATTACGGCGGGTTTGAGTTTATCAGGAACAACGTTCCTATTACACATCTAACATGGCATGGTGGTAATTCCGGATGGTATATCGCGGTCTGGTATGTTATTGCACTATCAACCTTGATCGAACCGGCTTTTTATCAGCGATGTTACGCTGCTAAATCGGCCAACGTCGCCCGCAATGGGATCTTCGTATCTATTTTGTTCTGGGTTGTATTTGATTTTCTGACGACATCATGCGGACTGTACGCCCGGGCGCTACTGCCGGAACTTGCCAATCCGGTCGCATCATTTCCGGCCCTCGCTGAGTTAGTCCTTCCGGCCGGGCTGCTTGGTCTGTTTGCACTCGCTTTGCTGGCGACGGTGATGTCAACCATTGATTCATATTCATTTCTGGCCGCCTCAACCTTCAGTCGGGATATAGTCTGGAGGATGTTCAAAGTTGCTGAAAACAGAATCACATATTTCACTCGGATTGGCTTAATTTTATCGGCTGGGATTGCACTTCTCGCGGCGCTCTTTTTTGAGTCGGTGGTAGATATCTGGCATGACTTCGGATCGGTCGGCACCCCGGCATTGCTGGTACCTTTATTTTTTGCATTCAACGGAAAACGCAAGATGCAACCATCGGCCGCTCTTTTTTCAATTATTCTGGCCGGTTCGGTTTCGTTTGTCTGGTTGCTGTCAGGAAAATTAAGTGTTGATGGCATCTATTGGCTCGGCCTCGAACCGATCTTCCCAGGATTACTTATTTCAGTTTTATTTTACCTGTTTGGCAGTAAAAAAACGTATTCCGTTATAGATTGACAAGAGTTTTCAACTCCCTTATAATTAGATGATAATAGGTCTGGGAATGGCTTGGTTTCGGTAAAATATAAAAAGGAAAATAGATTATGCTGGAACAGGACAAGCTCGATAAAATCCAGGGATACTTGAAAGAGGAAAATCTTGACGGCTGGCTTCTCGCTGATTTTCATGCCAGAAACAGTATTGCTGTCGAGTTTCTCGATCTTTCAATGCATATGACCCGGCGCTGGTTTTATCTTATTCCAGCCGAGGGTGAACCGGTGGCGCTGATCAATAAAATCGAGAAAGAACGGTTTGCGTCGTTACCCGGAAAAAAGATTTATTTTACGACTTATCATTCGCTTGAAGAAAATATTCCCAAACTTCTGCAGGGAGCCGGAAAACTGGCGATGGAATATTCCCGGTTCGGCCGTCTGCCGTATGTCGGGCTGGTTGATGCCGGAACAATAGAACTAATCAGGTCGTTTGGCGTTGAAGTGGTTTCATCGGCTGATATTGTCGCCGGGTTTCAGGCACGGTTGACCGAAAAGCAGATCGTGATGCATAAAAAGGCGGCGACAATTGTAAATTGTATCAAAGATGACGCTTTCAAACTGATCAAAGAATTCCTCGAGCGCGAGCAAACGATCAATGAGCGGATGGTAATCGATTTTATGATGAAACGGTTTGAGCAGGAAGAGATGACCACCGATTTTGCCCCGATCTGCGCTGTTGATGCCAATATATGTAATCCGCATTATGATCCAGGTGAAAATGAGCCATCCGATATCAAAAAAGACTCGTTGATACTGATCGATCTCTGGGCCAAACTGAAAAAACCTCATGCGGTATTTGCCGATATTACCTGGATGGCTTATGCCGGGGAAACTGTACCGGAAAAATATGCCGAAGAATTTCACCTAATCACTTCTGCCCGTGATGCCGCTGTTTCATATCTCTGGGATAAACATGAAGAAGGAGGCTCGGTGTACGGATTCGAAGTTGACAATGCCTGCCGGAAAATTATTAATAAAGCCGGATATGGCGATTATTTTTTCCATCGGGTCGGTCATTCAATTCTGGAAGAAGGTCATGGCCCCGGTCCTAATATTGATAATATTGAAACCAAAGATCGCAGGAAACTTCATACCGGTCATCTTTTTTCGATTGAACCGGGAATCTATCTGGAAGATCATGGAATGCGGACGGAAATTGATGTTTTAATGACCCCGGATGGCCCTGATGTTACCACCCAACCTATCCAACAGGAGATAATTCCGCTGTTAAAATAATATGTATTTTACCGCCAGAATGTTACAGACCGTAGCCGACAAATATGGCTACCCGCCGGTGATTGCAATGGAAGCTCCGGTTGATGAAAACGAATATAATTTTATTCGATCAACTCAGTCCAACGGACGAAATCATGATTTTACTCTGTATATTTTCAAAGGGAATAAAGTTATTGTCAACGCCAAACATCATTACCCCAATGGCCTCTTTCGGGCTCCATCAGGCGGACTGAAACCGGGTGAGGATTTTGAGGAAGGGGTTTTTCGCGAAACATACGAAGAAACCGGTACCAAAATTAAAATTCAAAGGTATATCTTGCAGGTCAATGTTTCGTTTAGTTTCGGGCGTAAATCGATTCCCTGGCGCTCACATATTTTTACCGCCAAATATCTTTCAGGTAAAATCGAACCTACCGATCATCGCGAAATAAAAGAAGCGCGGTTGGCCGAACTGGCCGAATTTGACGATTTCAAAAAAATAATCGACGGAATGGAATCGGGCGGTCTCGCCTATCGTGCTCGCCTGCATGAAGAAGTCATAAAGCTGCTATAATCAATAGCAATCTCATTATTATTGATTTTGGTGAATATCTGTTTTCTCAAGCAGTATATATTAGGAACAGATAAGGAGAGATATGATGTCCACGGAGGTTTTATTCCTATTATCGCCGGTTCAGTAGTGATTTATATTTCACAAATAATTTGTTTGCTCCAATAAATCTCGTAATTGACTTTGATATAAATTTAATATAACTTCCATGTTATTATGGAGATAGAAAACTATTCAATAGCGGCGCAGGTTTGGGCGCTACGCCATTTTGGCAGAGTCGGCCCGAGAACTTTCAGAACCCTTATGGTTCATTTTGGCAACCTTGAAAATATTTTCATGGCCGAAATGGATGAATTGCTCGGCATTGACGGACTCGGCGAAAAACGATCCAGCAAAATTTATGATTGTGATCAGACGCTTGATGAAGCTGAAGAATTTATCGATTCGATGAGGGAAAGAGAAATCATCTGCTGTACCCAATTTGACGATAATTTTCCGCAGCTATTTAATGAGCTAAATGACCCGCCCCCAATATTTTTTGCCCGAGGACATTTACCAGAAGAAGATGAAAAGACGGTGGCAATTATTGGTTCGCACAAAGCTACAATCGAAGGTATCGGTTATGCGGTTGATCTCGGCGGTCTGCTCGCCAAAAAATCGATTTCGATTGTCTCCGGCCTCGCTCGCGGAATTGACGCCTCAGGTCACATCGGTGCCATTCGGGCCGGAGGAAAAAGTTATGCGGTATTGGGTTCCGGATTTGATAAAATCTACCCGGAGGAAAACCGTCCTCTGTCGATTGAACTGGTTGAAAAAGGTGGATTGATATCTGAATACTCCCCCGACACCAAAAGCAGCCCCGGATTGAATATGGCCCGCAATCGGCTGACCGTCGGTTTATCCAACGCGGTTGTCATCGGCGAGATTTTTGGAGATTCTTCAGGAACACTCGATTCGGCCAAATGTTGTTTTCAACTGGGTAAATTGATGTTTGTCCTTATCAATGGATGCGATCTACCCGGTAAGGATAACAAGGGTGTTGAGAAAGTTTTGGATATGGGAGCGATCCCAATAACTCTTGAAAATGCCGTTGAACTAATTTCTAAATCTTTGGTTTAGGTTTTCTAAAATGGAAACGCCGGACAGTTACCAAACGATTAAAAACAACGCCGAAATAGAAATTAAAATAAAAGCTTCCAAATTCATTGGACGAGTTTTTTCGTGTCAAGCGGCGGACGAAGCGGTATCAATTCTGGAAAATATCCGTAAAAAGTATTATGATGCAACTCATCACTGTTTTGCCTATCGGGTTGGTATGGGCAAAGAAATAATTTTTCGTTACTCCGACGATGGTGAACCGTCCGGCACCGCCGGGAAACCTATCTATGATCGGCTTGAGGGACAAAACCTGACTAATCTGATATTAATCGTCACCCGTTATTATGGTGGAACTAAACTTGGCACCGGCGGCTTGACCCATGCTTATTCCGACACGGCACGACTGGTGCTGGAAGAAGCCGGTATTTTGGAGAAATTTATTACCGAACAAATACCGATGATTCTTCAGTTTACTGACTATAGTGCAGTCGAACGGGCTATTGTCCAACTCGGCGGAAAAATAGTTGAGTCAGATTTTTCTGATATAGTCAAATTAACCGTACAGATTCGTCTGTCGCTGGTAGAAAAATTAAATAATAGTCTGATTGATTTAACCTCGGGGAGGATCAAAATTGGCTGAAATTTATGACTGTCTTGGTCTCGGAATCGCCCCGGTTGATATTCTGATGCAGCTCAAAGATTATCCCCAGGCCGGTGGCAAGGCCGACGCTGAACAAACAACTATTCAGGGCGGCGGGCCGATTCCAACCGCGATGGTGACCTTATCGCGGCTTGGGAAAAAACCGACCCTGCTGGCCGCAGTCGGTGATGACGTTTTTGGCAAATTTGCTATTGAAGAGTTAAAAAAGGAAAAAGTTGACACTTCGCTTATTGTGATAAAAAAGAACCCTTCGGCTTTTGCGGTCGGATGGGTGGAAAAAAAGGATGGGCGACGCAGTATCGTTCTTGATTTGAATATTTCCGTCATACCTAAAGACATAATATTAAATAATTTGCCAAATGTACGGTCGGTCCATCTTGATGGTCGCTATCTCCCGGCCTGTTTGAAACTGGCTCGTTGGGCTAAAAGGAAAAAGATTCCGGTGATTATGGATGTCGGCTCGATTCGCAACGATGTTGCCAGCCTTTTTCCACTGGTCGATCATTTAATATGTTCGGAAGATTATGCTCTCCCGCATACTAAAACAAAAGATATCAAATCAGCCATTTTTAAATTACAAAAGGAATGTCCTGGTACTATTGTAATTACATCTGGAATAAAAGGTTCGATTGGAATTGAAAAAGAATCGGCGATTCTCAGACAAAAAGCGTTTAAAGTAAAAGCGGTTGACACTACCGGCGCCGGTGATGTTTATCATGGTGCATATATTTTTGGATTCCTTAACGGCTGGGACCTGCAAAAAAGAATGGAGCTTGGCTCGGCGGCGGCAGCAATCAAATGCACCAAAGCGGGTGGGCGAACGGCAATACCAACCTTTAATCAGGTAAAAAAGTTTTTGAAATCGGGGGCGCAGAAGTATGCTTGAGTTTTTTATGCAACTAAAGGCGATTGACCAGTGGCTATTTTTCTTTATTAACCAAACACTGTCAAATCCTGTGACTGATATCCTGATGCCGTTTGTTACCAATGATATGAATTTAAGAATATTTTATGGAAGCTGTCTATTTATGATGTTATGGAAAGGAGACAGTAAGCTGAGACTGGCGGTAATATTTTCACTTATAACGGTTGCGATCTGCGATCAGGCGGTCAGTACTTTTTTAAAACCATTATTGGGTCGGCCAAGACCATGCCATGAACTGGAGGTAAATCTTCTGGTTGGATGCGGCGGTGGGCTCTCGATGCCATCATCACATGCCGCCAATCTTTTCGGGCAGGCATTTTTCTTTCGGAAAGTCGCCCCATTTACGGCAAAGTATTTGATTCCGTTGGCGATTGTGGTCGCTTTGTCACGGGTATTTGTCGGAGTACATTATCCGGCCGATATTCTGGTCGGCTCGGCTCTGGGGACACTGGTCGGTATGGGGGTCAGCTTTGGGTTTTTGTTTTATCTACCATTGATGCAGAAACTTTTCAAATCAAAACAGCGTATAAAGAACGATGGTTAATATTGAAATAATTCAGGGTGATATCACCGAAGCCGATGTCGAAGCGATTGTAAATGCCGCCAATAATCATCTATGGATGGGTTCCGGTGTCGCCGGGGCGATAAAAACCAAAGGTGGAGTTGAAATCGAAGAAGATGCCATTGCCAAAGGACCGATAGAAGTTGGCGGTGCAATTGATTCAATAGCCGGAAAGCTGCCTTATAAGTGCATCATTCATGCCGCCGGGATGGGTCAGGATTTGAAAACCGATCAAAATTTGGTTTACAAGACAACTGTTAATTCATTGCTTCTCGCTGATAAGATCAAACTAAAATCGATCGCCTTCCCGGCTATCGGAACCGGTGTCGGTGGATTAGCGATTGATAAATGTGCCGAGGTAATGTTACAGGCTGCGTTTGATTTGAAAGATAAATTTCTATCATTGGAAACGATTCAGTTTGTACTGTTTGATAAATCTGGGTATGATGCTTTTATTAGTGCGTATAAGGCTCAGAAGTGGAAAAATAGGAGATAAATAATGACCAAAACAAAAGGTGAGATATCATCGTTAGGAACCGTTGGAGCGTTTCTTTCTTCCGGGACGTGATCAGAAACATTGTTGAGAGTTCTCAACCGCGCCTTTGATTATCCGTTAAAACCGGAAGAAAACGCCGCCGCTCTACTCGCCGGCGGAATAATGCAGCATGGCTACCAATGCGGCATGATTTGGGGCGCGGCATTTGCCGCCGGGGCACAGGTATATCGACTTCTTGGTTCGGGTCCGCAGGCTGAAGTCGCAGCAATTCTGGCTTCACATAGGATTGTGGAATCGTTTCGTACTCAAAATAAACA
>DAOUVS010000225.1 GCA_030667525.1 Candidatus Zixiibacteriota bacterium
GTTATATTCATCAGGCCAATAATTTCCCGGACTTTCAAGATTTCCAGACCGTACTCTTCGGCCGCCAACCTAAAGGTCAGATATTTCCCGGCTCTTTCTTCAGATGATGTGTCGTTTTTGTTTTGTCTTTCGTTCATTTTAACCAACCCCTACTTAAAATTTGTCTGGGCAAACCATTTTTTTCTTTTGCCTAAACGCCCCCCCATTTCAATTTATTTCTCAACTTTATCTTTCTTTTTCTAAAATTCCGCTAATTCTTCATTCTCCAAAGGAATAACAACATTGAATTATTTTTTGCCGATTTTTGCGACATCGGTTTGACCCGTTTTTTCATGTCCCCTTTTTTATTAATATCGGCAACATTGTGAATATCATTATTGTAATAATTACTTGGCTTAATTGAAGAATTGACTTTCTTTGCATAATCTATATTTGATATGCCTTCTCTTCTTTTATTAGCACCACTAACGAGCATGGTAAGAGAATTAACAATCTGATTCAGCTCTGCTGCCTGCGACGCCAACTCCTCACTGGCTGAGAATAATTCTTCGGCACTGGCCAATTCGGCTGCACGCCATTGATCCAAACCATGAACCAAATAAGGTCCGGTTTTGGGGTAATTCAAACCGACTTTGACGGTTCCTTTGGCCAAGACCGATATGGCCATGATGGCTATTAAACTAAATACAAAAAGGGCAATTTTAGGTGTCCTCATTGTAATTCTCCACTTATTTCTTCTGAGTACGGGCGATAAGGCCCGCACTCATTTTTTATCTATCACGATCGAATCATATTTTGATTCGATAATAACTGCCTGTCGGCAATTAGAAATTCAATACAAACGAGGTTTGGGTTCTGAAACTTTTAGCTGTTTCGCCGCCGACATAATCTGTCTGCCATTGCGAAGCTTCCAAACCGATAGAAACATTCTCAACTAAGGTGTAATTCACGTTTCCATAAAAACAGCTATTCTTTGTCCGTCCGCTGGAAATGTCTTCATCCTTGGCATCATCAAAACCGTAACCAGCACCAAATTTGACACTTGGTGACAGTTTGGCCCAGGCTGATACCCAGCCACCCTGAGCGGCAACGCCATCAATTGTACTTTCCTGCTGAATGCCGCCTAAATAACTACCCATATTGGAACCGGTAAAAAATTCGCCAGAGAATCCAAATCCCTGCGGCCAGGAAACCATCAAGTGACCAACAATTGCCGAGCTCTCATATGTTTGTGAATTGCCAAGGGTGGTTTCGGACTTTAACTGTCCCCATAAACCGGAGACACCAGCACGGATAAACCCTTTACCGGCAAAATTACGTTTGAAATCCAAACGACCCTGAAATGAGGGAATACCGGCATCGGTGCCATCATCGGATTCGTCATTGGTCTCACCAAGGGAAAGTGTAAAGGTCGGGGTTAAATCAGTCCCAATAGTACGGAAAAAACCACCTGACATGGTAATGCTGGTCTGATCATTTGGATTTGCAGTGTATGACAAAGTAACCTGAGGACGTCTATATCCTGTATTACCGCAACTCCATAAGACAGAGTAATTCAGCGTTGAAGGGTTCAATGGGGAAATCAGGTCCCATGTCTGTCCGGCAAGAAGTGTAAACTGGCCAGTTTGGACACTAAAATAGGCATGACGCAACATCAACATCGCTTTATTTTCAGCAACAGATGCACCATAAAGATCAAATTCAAGCTGACCATTGACAATCGCATCGCTGTAACCGTTGCCGGTCGCCTTAAAACCTAAGCGAGTTTGGTTCGCGGTCATGTTAAATTGATCATCATTTTTGTCATAAGCAGGTTGGGGAACCCACATAACAAAATTGCCATGACTGGTCAGATTCTGGTCATACGATCCGTCTAATTTGAAATAGCCGTACCAATCAATATCCAACGTCGGCTTCTCGCCGGCAAATGCCATAGCTCCGGCTAACAGCACAAAGCTTATAACAAATATCGAAATTAAGAATCCCTTTTTCATAATAAATCTCCCACCATTATTTTCCATTAATTTCTTTCCTACTGTACTTGCCCCATTGGCTAATTAAAGCCTGTGGTAATGTACCTCCTTTATTTTTTGATTAATTCTTAACATCTTTTATATTAATTTATTTCTTGCTCAAATCATCCAACATGGCAACATCAGTTGAAGTTAAAACCTCATCAATATCCAATAATATTTTTACTTCATCCTTGACTTTGCCAATTCCAAGTATAAAACGGGTATTGACATTTGTACCAAAAGCCGGCGCATCTTCGATCTCATCTTCCTTGATATCCAGCACTTCAGAAACGGCATCAACAATAATCCCCATCATCACCGCATTACCACCCAAAGAAACTTCAACAACAATGACACAGGTCTCTTCGGTATCTTCGATAGCACCCATTTCGAATTTTTTCTTTAAATCCAGAACCGGAATAACTGAGCCCCTCAGATTAATTATTCCACGGACAAAATCGGGCGTTTTAGGGACCGATGTAATATCCATTAATCCGATAATTTCTCTGACTTTCAAAATCTCCAGACCATACTCTTCACTATCAAGTCTGAAAGTCAGATATTTTCCTGATCTGCTTTCGGCGACGGCCGATCCTGAGGATCTGCTATCCATTGTTAGTTCTTCAGTTTTTGTCATCTTTAGGTTTCCCCTCTCCTTTAAGTAAGACCATAGCTAATTATTCTATATTTTTTCTATTTATCAAACTTCTACTAATTCTTCAACGGTTTCGATAACTAAAGATTCAGCTTCGGCTTCCGAAAAAACTTCTTCATTTCCAGCCAATTCTGGTTCTTCTGAGGCCGCTTCTTCCGGCAAATCCGGAGATTTTTCTTCCTCTCTTCCTACAGTCTGTTCATTCAGGAACAACTCATCGGCTACTATTTCCGATAGTTGCAGAACTCCACCGACATCTATAATCAACCCGATATTTCCATCGGAGAGTATCGCCCCACCGGAGATCCACTTCTGTTCTGAAAAAGATGAGCCAAGACTCTTAATGACCGTCTGTCTTTGTCCCAGAAGTTTATCAACAACGATTCCCAGTTTACGGGTGCCGTCTTCGACAACAACAACGGTATTTTCTGTATTATCAATTTTACCTCGGGCCAGACCAAAAATTCGCCTGATACGCAGAAGCGGAAGCATCTCCCCGCGCAGATTTATCAATTCATCACGACCGGCCACAACAGTAATCATATCAGGTGTAAGCGAAAGCGATTCGACCACCGAAAGCGTTGGGATAATAAATTTTTCGTCGGCAATATTAACCAGCATTCCCTCAATAATTGCTAACGTTAAGGGTAGTTTCATCGAGAATTTTGTGCCTTTACCCAACTCCGATTCAATATCAAGATGGCCGCGCATAGCATCAATATTTCTTTTAACCACATCCATACCAACGCCGCGACCGGAGATATCGGTAACCTTGGCAGCCATTGAAAACCCGGGTTGGAAAATCAGTTTGTAAATTTCCTGATCGGTTAATTCTTTACCCGGTTCAATCAGATTCTTTTCAATCGCCTTGGCCAAAAGTTTATCTTTATCTAATCCCCGCCCATCGTCCTGGATATCAAAATAAACTTTGCCGCCTTTATGATAGGCCTTCAAAGTGACAGTACCTGTTTCGGTTTTACCGGCTGCGATTCTATCGGACGGTTTTTCGACGCCATGATCCATAGCATTGCGAATCATATGCATGAGTGGATCGCCGATTAGTTCAATAATACTCCGATCGACTTCAGTATCCTCTCCAAACAGCTGCAAATCGACTATTTTCCCCGATTTTCTGGTCATGTCTCTCACCGCGCGGGCCAATTTCTGGAATGTACCCTTGACCGGCAGCAGACGCATCGACATACCCATCTCCTGCAGTTCTCTTGTAATTTTATTGAGATGACCAATATTTCTGATTACTTTATGCGATACTTGAGAAATAATCTCTTCATCCTGACCAACCATTGACTCAGCAATTACCAGCTCACCAATGGTATCAATCATTCGATCCAGTCGTTCGGTGTCAATTTTTACCATTTCCTTGACAGCAGTACTGCCAACAACCTTATCCTGTTTGCTTCTTTGCTGCTGCCGTAAAACCTGAGCTACTGCCTTGGCCGGAACAATATTTTGCTTTACCAATGTCTCGCCCAGCTTTTCATTGGGGTCTTCCCTGTTTTCAATTGCAACATCGATCTGACTCTGCGAAACAACACCCGAATCAATAAGTCTGTCGCCAATTCTGACTCCGGATACCTCCGGTGGAACATCTCCCGGGTTTTTCAGAATTTGACGAAGGGTTGCCAACACCGATGAAACAGCAGTACGGCCATCAAATGGCGAGCCAGATGAAAGAGCTTCTTCGGTACCCTGAAGTAATTGTCTTAAGGTATCAATAGAATCAAAAACGATATCAGCGATAGAACCTTCAATATTGACAGTTCCTTTGCGTCCCAAATCGAGCAGGGTTTCGCATTCATGCGCCACAGTCATAATCGGTCTTAAATCCAAAAATCCGGCCGCCCCTTTGATCGTGTGGAAACTTCTAAAAATGGCATTTATTTTATCATCTTTATCATCACCGGTCTCCAGATCCATAAGCATCTGCTCGGCGGTTGTGCAATGTTCCCTCGCTTCATTGATAAAATCAGCGGTTAGATCAGTATCGGCATCAGTAAAATCGATAACATACGAATCCTCACTAATGCTCTCATCTTTTTCTGTTTTTGCTTCATTACTGTCAAGAGATGTTTCCTTGGTCGGAGACGGGTCGCCTTTTTTCCCCGTTTCCGCATTGATACCAAGTTCGGCAGGGAAGCTTACTTCTGCTTGATCCCGGTGATCACGTACTAATGCTTGTAATGATACAATAGAATTGTTGAGAATTTGCAGCGCCACCGCTTTATCTTCAACATCGTTTAATATAATCTTTTCCACCAGATCGGCACAGGCTTTAATTGCTTCTGA
>DAOUVS010000289.1 GCA_030667525.1 Candidatus Zixiibacteriota bacterium
GGGGTGGCAACGCTGATTACCGGTGGTATCGGTGTCTCGAATATTATGAATGTTGTGCTTGAGGAAAGAACCAAAGAAATCGGGATAAAAATGGCGCTGGGTGCAAAGAAGAAATTTGTAATGATGCAATTTATAACCGAAACATTAATATTAACATTTGTTGGCGGGTTAATTGGTTGGCTGATAGGATTTGGCCTGATCAAAATATTTCCGATGTTCCAATTGGATGAATTTGTCGGAATCCCTGAAATCGACTATATCGGGTCAATTCTGGCGATTGTTATTCTTGGTCTGGTTGGCTTGGTTTCGGGATATTTTCCGGCCAAACGAGCCGCCAATTTACAGCCGGTGCAGGCATTGAAACTATTTTAGATTATGAACCCTCGTATTTTATATAACATATTTGTCCGCGATTTTCGCAAACAGAAAAAAAGGATGCTTCTTACTGTAACGGCAATCGCCTGGGGGACTATTGCCATTTTACTTCTTCTCGCTTTTGGCGAAGGCCTGAAATTGCAGCTGGATAAAAACAGAAAAGGTCTTGGCGACGGTATCGTTATTGTCTGGGGTGGACGGACGACCAAACTTTTTCAGGGACTTGGTCAGGGCCGAAGAATCAGATTTACTGAAGAAGATATGAAATATATTCAACGCCGGATGCCGGAACTGCGGCATGTGGCCGGAGAATATGTCCGCTGGGGAGTAAATTATAAATATGGCGATAAAATTTTCAGTGAACGGCTAACCGGGGTTTATCCCTGTTATGAAGATATTCGAAGCCATTTTCCTGAGGCGGGCGGACGATTTATAAATAATATCGATATCGATAAAAAGAGACGGGTGATTTTCCTTGGCGGGGTTATGAAAGAAAAACTCTTTGGCGATGAGGACCCGATCGGCAAGCAGATCAAATTAAACTCGGTTCCATTTACGGTTATCGGGGTGATGAAAGATAAGATTCAGATGGGGATGTATAACGGTCCCGATGAAAATGTCGGTTCGATTCCTGCAACAACTTTTTCAGCACTATACGGAAATAGATTTTTCAATCATATCATATATCAACCTTACGAATTTGATAATATGGAAGGGATTGAAAAAAGATTATTTGAGGTTATGGGCGCCAGGTACAAATTCGACCCAACCGATGAACAGGCGCTTAGTCTTTGGGATGTTGTCGCCTCAGCCCGGGAGATGAATAATATTATGCTGGGGATACAGATTTTTCTTGGTCTGATTGGCGGGATGTCGCTTTTGATTGCCGGGGTTGGAGTTGCCAATATTATGTACGTTTCCATCAAGGAAAGAACCAGAGAAATCGTGGTCAAAATGGCACTTGGCGCCAAAAAAAGTTATATTCTAATTCAATTTCTGATTGAATCTATATTAATGGTCGGGGTTGGCGGAGGCACCGGGATGTCAATCAGCTATATTTTGACAGAAGGTTTTAAGCGGATTCCGATTGAAAGCGATGTCCTTGATTTTATGGGCCGCCCCACAGTTTCATTTGAAATCGGATTGATTGTTATTGCGATTTTAGGGGTGGTTGGATTTATCGCCGGTATTTTCCCGGCGATGAAAGCAGCCTCGGTTAATCCGGTTGAATCTTTAAGATACGAATGATGAATTTGAGGTATCAACTATGATAGAAATGAATGAAGTTCGGAAAAAATATAATACCGGTAAAGTTGCTTTTGAAGCGTTGCGTGGTATCGATCTTAATATTGGCGCCAATGAATATATCGGAATTATGGGACCATCCGGGTCGGGTAAATCAACCCTGATGAATATTCTTGGCTGTCTCGATATTCCATCAACCGGTGACTATCTTTTTGAGGGAATCAATGTAAGGGACCTTTCAAGTAATGATCTGGCTGAGGTTCGCAATAAAAAAGTTGGTTTTGTATTCCAGGCTTTTAATCTTCTTCCGTATGCTACCGCTTTTGAAAATGTCGAAGTTCCTCTGCTGTTTGCCGGAATAAAATGGAAACAGAGAAAAAAGAGAGTTATGGAACTTCTGGCTCAAGTCGGTCTGGCTGACAAGGCCAATAACAAACCAACCGAAATGTCAGGCGGCGAAATGCAAAGAACCGCTATCGCCAGAGCACTTGCAAATAAACCTAATTTAATCTTAGCCGATGAGCCGACCGGTAATCTCGATAGTAAATCGGGCGGTGATATTATTAAACTATTCGATCAGTTATGGAAAGATGGGCATACGATTATTCTAATAACTCATGACAATAATATTGGTAACCATTGCCAGAGATTAATAAAGCTAAAAGACGGAAAAATTTATAACGGCAATGGGGTTCCAGCTGTGTAACCGTTAAATCAGGAAGCAGGGAGTCAAAATTTCTAAAAAAGTCGCCAGAAGTAGTTGCGGAAGGTCTTGGCTATCCGGGTTAGCGGATAGGTGTGACCTGCCGCTCTTGTCCAGCTTGTCAATTGCGTGTCAGGTCTTGATCCCATCAAGATGGGATCAAGACCTAACACAACGCCCCAGAAGTTTATCAACAGGCACTTAATCTTAATTTGATAAGGCGGGGATTCGCCATTTTTATCTTGCAATTCAATTCGAAATATAATTATTAGATTGTAATTATGGATTACAGTGGACTAATAAATCGCGCTTTCAATCTGTCCTGGCAACATAAAATATTCTGGGTTCTTGGTTTTTTTACTGCTACCTGGGGTTATTTCGGCGGGATTGAGGATAAGTTTCCGCAGATTTCTCGCAATTATGATTGGAGCAATAATTTTGATTTTGATCCCCATTTTATTGAGGGCATTGTTGATTGGATGACCAGCGGTCCCGGAATAGCTTTGGGGATTGCACTTGTTGGTTTCTTCATGCTATTGGGACTGGCATTTTTTGTTTTGTATTTGATATCTACGGCCGGATTGATTGAGGGTGTGGTTCGGGTTGAAAATGGCGACAGTCATAAATTGAAGGAACTATTCTTATCTGGAGCCAGACATTTCTGGAAATTTCTTGGCCTGTTCTTTTTAACTTTTCTTGCCACGGGGCTGTTTTTTGCCCTGATGGTTATACCATTGATACTGTTTATAATTGCTTTTAAGGCTTTTGGCCTTTTGTTTTTGCTTGTCTTTATTCCAGTTGCTATTATCGCCACCTTTTTAATTTTGA
>DAOUVS010000023.1 GCA_030667525.1 Candidatus Zixiibacteriota bacterium
TATGTACCCAAATTCAATGCTGCCGATTCTGAAAAGATAAATATATATAATTTTGAAACCGGTCAACTGGAAACAACCGATTTAAATCAAATTGTCAAAAAAGTAATCAATAGAAGCAACACTTCAATAAACGCCACATAATTATCATTTCGATCTGACAATTCAAAAACAGTTTAACTGCAAAATCTTAATTAAATATGATAACAATTGCTTTCTGCTAAAATCCAATAGTTATAACTTATTTTACGTATATAAATATATCAGGAATCTCATGGTAAAAAAGTAATTGTAGCGGAAAGTTATATAAAGATATTGAGAGGAAAAAATGTATCCTGAATTAGCCGGAAAACATGCTCTTGTGACCGGGGCGACACGCGGTTTTGGAAAAGCGATTGCCTTAAATCTTGCCCGGCAGGGTGTCAAAGTAGTTGTCAATTTTCGCCGCAGTATGACTGAGGCCGATAGCGTTGTCGATGAAATTAAAGGCTTAGGCGGCGAGGCAATTGCCATGAGAGCCGATGTCGGCAAAATTGCAAGCCTGGAAGGGATGTTTGCTACAATTAAGGAGGAGTGGGGACAACTTGATATTCTTGTTGCCAATGCTGCCTTTGGAGTACCGGGCAACCTGATGGAGGCGACCCCAAAATATTGGGATATTACGCTGGCTGCCTCGGCCAGGTCACTTCTTGATATGTCGAAACTGGCGGTACCATTGATGAATAATAATTACGGACGGATAATAAGTATCACCAGCGATGGTGGCCAATTGGTTATCCCCGGCTATGGCGTCGTTGGTGCTGCTAAGGCTGCGCTGGAATCGGTGACAAGAGGATTGGCTTACGAACTGGGACCTAAAGGAATTGTTGTCAACGGCGTTCTAGCCGGATTGGCCAATACAAAATCGGCGCGATCAATACCGGGTGCCGTTGATGTCATGGATCATGCAAAATTTCATACTCCTTTGGGACGGATAGTTGAACCAGAAGATATTGCCAAAGTAGTTGCTTTCCTGGCATCGGAACAGGCCGATATGATTTGCGGCCACTTTGTTACAGTCGATGGCGGCAGAAATATTGTTGGCTAAACAATGAGTACTATTCTAAATATTCTAAAATAAAAAAAGGCTCGCTTTAAACGAGCCTTTTTTTATCGAACAAAATTTATCGATAAAATTACATATCCATCTCGCCAATATAATAATCAGAATGTTTTGGGTCCACTTTCAGACGATACAAAGCTGCCCATGCCTTCATACCATCTTCGGCATATGGTGCGGCATCTTCGGCATAAATATAATTCTGATCTTCAACACCATCGAGCCAATAGTATGTCCAGGCACCGTGATTTAAATCCGGAGCATCATAAGAATTCCTACGGTTGGAAGCTGTTGCCATGAATGTCCCTGTGACGGCATCAAGATGAAAATCGCCAATCACGCAGGCATCAATGGTAACAAGTTTCTTAGTGCAGCTAACAGCATTGAAATATGACATCACATAGCCGTGTGTTACGTAGTACAAATCCGAAGAAATAAGAGCTGATCCGGCCGTTGATCTTCCGCCGTGACCGGAATAACTGAAGGCGACCTCATCACCCGGCTCGGCATTGTCAATAAGCCACTGGAGACCGGCGGTGATATTAGCGGCGGTAGCACTTAGATCAAGATCCATCCGGCAAGTAAATCCTTCCGATTGAAACCAGGATTTCATTGCCTCGGCATCTTCATCGCAAAATTGGAGATCATTCACCGTTCCTTCATAATCAGAGATACCGACAATATAAGCGTACTTATTAGCCGGATTTGGATTAGGATCACCTGTTGTCGTATCAGGTGGTGGTGGCGGCGGTGGCTTTTTGTTGGCAATAGCAATTGGTACCTTGCTCAAATCTTCGGTAAACTGGATCACAACTGCCTGTGGACGAGTTTCGATAAACTGAGGCCGTTCGACCAGAGCTACCGAGTGATCAACACCGGCCTTGGCATTGGGTTGGGTTGGAGGGTTGCTGCCGCATCCAAAAATCAGCAGCAACGTCATCATGGCCAGAAGAAGGCCAAGAAGTTGTTTCATAGGTCCTCCTAAAGTGAGGGTTAGAGTTATGTAGGGTCCTTATTAATATAAAAAAGTTTAAAAATTACGCAACAACAAAATGTTAACAGGACTATAAATGTCCATGATGTCTGCTATTGTCTGGTTTTTGAAATAACTTATAATTATTAAGATAATTAAAATGAAATATAACATTATTATGAATTTTGACTTATGATTTGATATGGAGTCGTGAAATATTGGGACTTGCAGATTCTAAATTAAATTATAATATTGTTACTTAGTTATGGCTATTCGTGATAAAATATCAAAAGTTAGTCTCTATATATTTATCTGTTTAGCATTTTTGTATCTTCAATCTGCTGCACGAACAGCCTACAATAAAGATGAAAATATATTTCAGTTGCATAAGATAAATATTAATGAACCTTATGTTGATATTGGGGTGCATCGTGTCGGCAAATTGGGACTAACTGTTATCAATACCGGAAATATCGGAACCGCCTGGACTTCGATGCTGGACCCTCGGGACCCATCTCGCATTGCTCCCTCGGCCACATACGCTTATCCTGGCAATAATAAATATTTGTATACCGGTACAATCTGGATCGGTGCGGTTGTCGGACGAGATACTCTTGTTTCGGTCGGCTCCGATGGTTGGTTTTATGTTAATGAAATGTGGCCCAACCCTTATCCAAACGGTGAGGTTCAATTTCGGTCGATAACAAATCCCGATGATTTTGATGCTGTTTCTGAAGAGGATTTTATAATGATTTACACCGATACTGTAACCAACCCAGCCCTGGTTGCGGTTGATCCCAACGATGCCCGCCCTCATATCCCTCTTTATATAGAGATAAACCAGCGCAGTTATGCCTGGAGTTATGCTTATGCCGAAGATTTTGTACTATTTGACATGTCAATCAAAAATATTGGCAACCGAGTGCTTAACAAAGTCTATATGAGTCTTTATGTTGATGCCGATGTTAGCAAGGTCGGCAGTTTCGATGAATTCACCGATGATATCAGTGGTTTTAGAAAAGCGATCAACTCTCCTTTTGGATGCAACTGGGTAGATACAATTAATATCGCCTGGATCGCTGACAATAACGGCCGCAACGATAATGACAGCGAAGATGATTGCCCCTTTAGCGCTGGAAATTATACCGGCGTTAATGGAATGCGTGTGATTAGAACCCCGTCCGATTCGCTAAAATATTCCTTTAACTGGTGGATATCAAACGGTAATGCTTTGCTCGATTTTGGTCCCAGAAAAGAAGGCAGCGAAGAAAATCCGTTTAGGGATTTTGGAGGATTTCTTGGAACACCGGTCGGTGATAGAAATAAATATTATATCATGAGCCATGAAGAGTTCGACTACGATCAACTGTTTAGCGCTAAAGATAATACCAGCGATGGCTGGCTGGAACGTGGTGCCGATGCCTTTGATTTTGCCGATGGTTATGACACTCGTTTCCTGCTTTCATTTGGTCCTTTTGATATCTCCCCCGGCGAAGTTTTGCCGTTGACCTACGCCTATGTTGCCGGGGAAAATTTCCATAAAGATTGTCTGGCTTATGAAAATATCTTTAACCCATCATTACCTGAAGAGTACTACAATAGTTTTAGTTTTGACAATATCGGCCTGAATTCGATTTGGGCCGGGATGATTTATGATAACCCGGGAGTTGATACCGATGGTGATGGTTATCGTGGCAAATATCGCGTTTGTATCGAATCTACATTAGTAAATAATAACTGGCTATACAATCATGATACTGTCTATTATCAGGGCGACAATGTTCCTGATTTCAGAGGTGCCTCACCGCCGCCGGCACCGGAACTCTGGGTTATAAATCCTTATCCGACCGGTGACACTATCAGAAGCCTGATCGTTCCTCATATCAACGAAGAGAACAATTCCGGCGAAATGACAATTCAATGGTATGGTTATCGTTCCGAAACAACCAAAGACCCTTTCAGCGGGCAAATTGATTTTGAGGGGTATCGGGTTTATATTTCGTTAACCGAAAATCTAACCGGCTTTTATAAGGTTTGTTCTTTTGATAAAGAAGATTATAATCGTTATCAGTTTAATCCGTACGCAACCACTATTGAAAATGAATGGGAATTAAACGATCTGCCTTTTTCTATTGAGGAGCTAAAAGATTTATTTGGAGAAGACTTTTATCCCGATTTATACCGACGCGATAACCCTTTTTATTGGGAAGGTATTTCTTACTATTTTGCGCCACAGGATTGGAACCAATCAGATCTGACTGATACTACAAAAATCCATAAGATATATCCGAACCAGCCGCCTCCGACCACGCTCAATCATGATTCGGCCTGGGTTTATTATCGGGATGAAATGACCGATGATAAATATTTCAAGTATTATATGTACCAGTACAAAGTTAAAAATCTGTTGCCATCGAATAGATATTATTTTTCGGTGACCGCTTTTGATTTTGGTTCACCCGTCAGTGATCTTGCTTCATTGGAAACCCGTCCCAATAAAAATTATATAACCGAGTATCCGCAGAATCAAAATTCGACCATCGAATCAACCGGACTAAATGTTATTGTTTATCCCAACCCATACCGCGCCGATGCCAATTACCGTGATAATGGCTTTTTTGAGGGGAGAGGGATGGATAATCCGCCAATCGAAAGATCACGACGCATTCATTTCACTAATTTACCGCATAAGTGTACTATCAGAATATTTTCTATCGATGGCGATTTAATTCGTGAATTGTATCATGACCAACCAAAAGACTATCCGGAATCGATGCACCATGAATGGGATCTGATTACCAGAAATACTCAAATGGTGGTCTCGGGGATATATTATTATTCTATCGAATCCGAGTATGGCAATCAAATCGGAAAAATCGTAATTATTTTGTAATTCGGTAATGTTGATGTAACTCGTTTCTCTCCAGTCGGTTAATTATTGCTGGCAGATAATTAGTTAAATAAAAATAAGATGAAAGATTATTGGCTTTGAATAAACTATTACTATGCCAATATATGTTATAAAGATAGGAGGTAAACTATGAATTTATCTGAAATTCTTTTGGCAATGGGCGTTTTATGCGGGTTCTGGAATGTGGCTATGAGTATAACTATTTATAGTTCACTGCAGAAGCGGGGGATTCCGGTAAGTTTTATCTGGCTTCGCTTGATGGCGCCCAAATATGCCTTCCAGTACAAAGAAATCACCAGAGTCGAAACGGGGAAAGTGGGGTCGTTATATTATCAATGGATAGTCTCAATCAATCTGGCCTTGGTCTTCTTTGTAATTGCGGTTATTACAATACTGTAACCGGCCTGTCTGCCATTTCAATTTATATCAAAAAAATAAGGCGGGATTTAAGAAATCCTGCCTTATTGATTATTTCAAATTATTGAGCTGTTAATTTTCCAGATTCCAGTTCTAAATGCTTTCAGATCCAATTGGACTATCATCCGAACATCTACATTATATGTCTCTATTTTTTGGAGGCGACAATGGCGATTTCAGGCGAGCCTGATTTGTATGGCGCTCCTGCTACATCAGAGTAATGCTCAACGATTCGAAAGCCATTCTCCTTAAATTCCTTCTTTAAGGAATTCAGGCTGTAATATTGAAGCCAGTTATAAACTTCCCAGGTCTTCGATTTTTCAAATATGGTATATTTGTCCAGAAATACTTTGTCTGCCTGATATTTGAAGCTGTTGATAAATCCGTAATAATCATTTGCCGACCAAAAGCCCTCATACAGCAAATGCTTATGAATCGCCAATTCTTCTCTCGGCTTGAAGGCATCCAAGGTGAAAACATCAAATAGAACAGAACCATCGTTAGTAAGATACTTGTAGAACTTGCCCAGAAGCGTTTTTCGTTGTCTTGGACTCAAGGCACATAGGTCGCAATAAATCAAAGTTATAAGATCAAACTTTTTGTTTGTCGTAAAATTAAGATAATTTTGTTGGATATAATCGATATTAAGCCTATTTGACTTCGCCTTCTTTTTGGCATATTGAATTGACCTTTTTGAAAAATCAACTCCGGTAATATCTGCTCCGGTTTTTGCAAACTGCGATGTATACAATCCCGGTCCACATCCAAAGTCACAGACTTTTTTATTTTTCTGAATTTTAAAACGAGAAATAATCCAATTTGCTGATTTATCAATAAATGCTTTATTTCTTGAGGCCGGTTCAACATCTTCATTTAGATGATACTCAAGCATTTTCTTGGAAATATGTTTATCATTCCATAAAGTTTCGGCTGTGTACAGTTCCCAGACTTTCGGACGCCGATATATTTTCTTTAAAGAATCATACATAATATATTATCAATCCGACTCAAGACTCCAGCAGGCGATATTATTAACTGCGATAGTGTCGGCTCCGATAAAATCACCGCCGACATATAGTTTATTATTGTAAACAGCCATATCTTTTACACTGCCAAAATCACCTCTATCTATGCCCAAACCGAGAGGCGACCATGTAGTTCCGTTCCATGCAGCTATATAATTAACAGTTGTTTCCCCCATAGTTGGGAATAACCCGCCTGCGATTAAATTATTATTAAATTGAGTTAAGCATAATATAGTGCTGTTTGTACCTGACCCAAGTGAATCCCATGTTGCATCAGAGCTGTTATAAGATGCAATATTATTGGTAATTATATCCCCGGCCTGATGAAACTGTCCCGCAATAATAATTTTATCACCGAAAACTGTCAGATCAAATACCATTGGGCTTGAATCGCTGGTGACGCCCGCCCCGATTTGATCCCAGGATTCTCCATCCCACTCTGCAATAAGGCTGGCAGCTGATCCATCTGCCAGAGTGAAAAGTCCTCCGGCAATAAGATTGCCATTATACGTTGTCAAAGCTTCAACTCTATCATTGACACCGCTGCAAAGTGCTGACCATACTGTCCCATCCCATGCGGCGATATAATTAACCGGTACACCTCCGGCACTGGTGAACATACCACCGGCAATAAGTTTATTGTCATAGACAGTTAATGCAAAGACGCGGTTGTTCATACCGGTGCCTAACGCTGTCCATTCGGTCCCGTCCCACGCGGCAATATGATTTGCTGTTATGCCACCGGCAGTGGTAAAATATCCGCCAACAATCAGCTTGCTATCATAAATTGTAAAAGTCAGCGCTGCGTTGGAAACACCATATCCAAGTGCCGACCATGAGGTCCCATCCCATGAAGCAATGCCGGTAGCCATAATTCCTCCGGCGCTGTCAAAACCGCCACCTATAATTAGACTGCCGTCATATTCAATCAGAGCATAAATATTATCATTAGTCCCTAAACCAACCTGATTCCACTCCCATGTTCCACTTGGCCCGGCCGGTTCATCCTTTGAACATCCACTAATTAGTAAAACAATTAGTAAAATGGATAAAATAATTTTCAATGTAAAAGAATTGCCATAAACCATAACAAGCCTCCAAAACTGTTTAATTTCAGCTAATGTTCAACACATCATTATATCATGATAAAAGATATAAAATTGAATTCAACAAATCAATTTATTCTTAGAGTAATGAAGCAGAACTAATTTGTTCTACTTTCAGATGTGACAACAGGTTTCATGACTTCCGCGAGAGCTTCTCTTGTTAGGATCGATTGGTATACTTCATTGAGTCGGTTGATATGTTTCTGTATTGTCGGCGGATCGAACCAAAAATTATCATATCCGTTTTGTCCCATCGCCGAGGCGGTTTCATGATTGTTCAATTTGCTTATAGCCTCAGTCAGGCTATCCAGATCGCCGCCCTTAAACCATAGGCCGGTTTTTTTGTCAATCACCATCTCTCTCGCCGCCGAACTGTCCGGGACAATAGCCGGTATTCCATTTGCAGCTGCTTCGGCCACAACCAGCCCCTGAGTCTCATACCAGAGCGATGGTAAGACCAGCGCCCGTGAAGAACGGATGTACTCATTAACTTTATCGTGAGAAACCCATCCGGTGATTTCTATTTCGGGATATTGAGTTTCAAGTTCTTTGCGGCATTCACCATCGCCCACAAAGATAGCTTTGCAATTAGCTCTGCGTAAACTTTCAGCAAAAAGAAACAGTCCCTTTTCGGGAGTCAGGCGGCCGATTAGAATAAATTTATTGGATCTTTTATTAAACTCGGTCGGGGCCTGTTTATCTACAAAGACCGGGTTGGTCACATCATAGACATTGGCATCATCCGGCAAATATTTTGCCATGATATCCCGACTGAAATCTGAAATAGATATAAAATGTTTGACTCCAGTTGGAATCTGTCCGATACGATTCTGAATATATTGACGATTCAATCGATACAACTTTTGCAAATAGTTCGCTTTATCACAATTTGATAGTACACATGCCATTGAAAGTGGTTTTAATTTGCAAATATTATTTTTCTTATAGTTATAAAAACCGCCGTTGGGGCAGGCGATAAAATAATCATGAAGCGAAATTACCACCTGAAAATTTCTTTGAATAGCTTCATGCACCACACTTGATGACAGCGATTTTGTCCAGCCATGAACATGCACTATCGTTTTTCCAGGATCAAAATCGGCCAGACATAAACTCATTTTTTGAGCGGCGTCTTTATTCCACAAACCCTGCCTTATCGCCCGCAAACGATTAGGATCTTTGGCAATCTCAAATTGATCGGTACAGATAACTTTGATATTTTTATGATTGAGATCATCGGCTATCGGCGCCACGGCTGTAAACAATGTAACCGGTTGGCCCGCCTCGGCCAGTGCCCTGGCCGAATTTAGCGCCACCATCGCGGTTCCACCGTTAAAATGCGCAAAATCATTAACAATTATCAAATCGTATGAGTCCATACCGTTTGCTCTCTAAAACTTAGACTTCTTCTAGTACCAATTCTTCTTTATTTTCTTCAGACTTTGTTTCATCGACATATTTTATAATCCGGGCCGGATTGCCAACGACCACTGCATTAGGTGGAACATCTTTGACCACCACACTACCGGCTCCGATTTTTGCATTATCTCCGATTTTAATTCCACCGATAATAACCGAATTGGCACCGAATTCCACATTGTCTCCAACTATCGGACTGGGGCCTTGTGAGCCATCGGGCATCATTATACACCCAAAAGTGGTGCAATGCCGAAGATGAACGTTTTTTCCAAAAATAGTGCGATCGTTAACAACCAGACTGTACCCATGTTGTATTCTTAGGCCAGGGCCGACTTTGGTGGAAGCTCGTAACTCAACACAAAGGATATATTCGACAATTACCCGATAGATAACCATCAGGGGAACCCCCAGCCACCATACCAGCGATCTTTTGCTGCGTGCAAACAGATTAACTATTCTGAAAAAGGCGAGAATAAGGATAATCTTAACATGTCCTCTGTTTCTACGATAATCCTGAAAAATATATTTTAACATTGTCCTCATCCAATTCTAATAAATTTGGCATGCAACCGGGCTCAACGCCTCTTGTTCGACATTGATTACACTTATAAATGCCTTATGTAATTTTCTCATATTGTCCTGATTCAAAACATGCGGCGACCGTTTCGGGTTATCCCAGAGAGCATCATAAGAGTTACATAAAAGTTTTTCGATGAACTTGCAATCAGCCTTGTAATCCCGCTTAAAATTTGCCAGCAGTTCATACACCAGCGGCCGTAGGGCAACTATGTTGGTACAGCTATGAACCGATGAAAGCCCTTCAAAAAACATCGGACAAAATGTAATCGCCGGAATTCCCAGAAGTCCGGCTTGGTACGCCGTTGTTCCGGAAACAGTGAAAACAATATCGGAGCGACGGAGAACGTCAAAAGTGGAAACGTCGTATTTAACAAGTTTAACACCCGGGATTCGCTTTACCTTGTGAAAGAAGCTGTAATTGTTCATGTCAAGGAAATTGGGATGTTCTTTGATTATCAAAGTAGTGTCAACCGGCAGAGCACGACGAATATCTTTTATAAGTTTCAATTGATCGCTGAAATAAGAACCCATGACATCAATCGAAGATTCCGGCTGCACGTGCATCGGAAAATATGCCAGACGTCCTTTCATATCCCCCAGTTTTTCATAGTTGGGCAGATACTTCATACAAAAGGAATTAACAACTCCGTTTAGCTGCAGTTTTATTCGTCCGGTTAAATCATGATGGGTTAGATTGTTTTGACTGAACACCTTTTTGGTATTCAGGCGATTTTTAATTGATTTTGCGATCGTGCGATAATCAATTATTTTTCGTTTACTTAGTTTGGCCGAATATCCCGGAGTCGGCAATGTCTGCTCAAATCTTTTGATTAACTCATTTCCGGAAACTATTGTTGATGTTTTGTCAGGGCGAGGGTAAAACCGGTAATCGTGATAACTATCTATAAAAAACAGCCGGTTTTCCGGGTAACGGGTTAACCGGGGAACCATAAATTTGATCCCAAGTTCCTGACAAAGAATGTATGAGATAATTTCATTGGAATTGGTTGGTTCGGCAAAAAAATGTGTTATCTGTTTTTCTCTAAAGAAATTCTTGATATCACGATAATACAGGTAAGCATATTCAAGGACATCCGGTTTATTTTTGTAACGGAGGAACGAATCCATCATCAACGCCTGATTGATAGTCAAGTTGGCGATCTCTTCACTCTTAACAATCTCACCGGCCAAAGAATCTTTCTCGGTTTCATCGAGAAAGTCAGATTTGTCATAAATCAGTTGCAGGATATCTTCGCGTTTTACTCCTTTGGCAAGAAGCCAGTTTGTCCAGTGGTCGTCGGTCGTTATCCAGTAAACATCTATACCGGCTTCGATCAGGCCGCATGAGACATCATAAAAAACCTTGGTCAAATCAAAAATTGAGGAAAACAGGACTCTCTTTTTTGTGTCAGTTCGCACTTTTTGTAAAGTTTGATCCATGGTATTACCGGTTAATCCTGATTAGTGTTACAGGATTCCTCTCTATATATTTTATATGGTCGGTCATTCTTTTCATGATTATCTATATCAGCAATTATTAAATAATTATCCTATGCGTCAGTTGCGGTTAGTTCTTTCTTAGTGCTTTTTTTGATTATTCTAAATATCTGTTTCGTGTCGGACACTGTTTTATTTATATCATCCGAAAGCGATTTATAATAAATATTGTTTTCCACTTCGGTTTTATAATGGTAAACCGCTTTTGCCAATAGTACAAAAACGGTTATAAAAAAAGCGGCTGTTCCGAACAATAAAACTGTTATGGTGCGGAACGGTCCCGATTTGACTGTCGGCAATGATGATTGATCCAATACCGCCACAATTGGCAGATCATTTTGGGTTTCCTGCCGCGCGATTTCATGTTGATCTATAAGATTCAGATAACGATGAGACAAAAATTCAACTTCGCGCCCAAGTCGGCGAGCTTCTTTTAAGATTGTGGGGTCAGTGCTGTTTGACCAGTTCTGATTGGCGAGACGATAGCTTTCCAGCCTGTTTTCTGACGCCGTCAGTTCATCTTTTATTTCACGAATTTGATTGGCGAGATACACTGCATTTCTTTTACCCTGACTGTTGCGTTTGAAAAGATTATAATTTTCCAATTCAAAAAGATAGGCACTTAAGACTGCCTGCGACAATCCCGGATATTCTGTTTCAACAGCCAGGTAAATACATCCGGTGTTCTGATCGGTTTTGATTTTTGTTATCGAGGATAGTGATTGTCTTTGTTGGTCAGGATTGTCAGTCTCAAAATATTCCGGCAGGCTCAAAACCATACTCCGACCTTGATTGGTGAATTCATACCGCTTGGTCAAAATAGCTTCCTGAATCAGGCGTGAAGATAAAATAACCGGATACAACTCCGATGAATTTTCATCGCTGATATTGCCGTTGATAAAACCGGCCAGCTTGCCAAGTTCATTTACATTACTGGAGTTTCCGGTTGGTAACAGGCTGGCGCTGGAGCTATATTGATTCGGCTCCAGAAGAACTTTTACCGAAACCAAAAGCATCGCCGCAAAAGTAATAAAAATAATTAGCTTTTTTCGATTTAATAGATACCGGGCCATATCAATCAGGAGAACTTCATTTTCTCTGTTCTGTCTGGTCAGTCCTGTATTATTTGACATAAAATAGCTGCCGTTTATTCCAATATCAATCGAGGGCAATCCTCGAATCTGTTTAAAACATATTTTATCACAGAAGATAAAAGCAATGGTTGTGCCGAAATCTCTTATATGGAGAGAGGGCTCCTATGTTGCTGTATTACAATGGCATGTGACAACAATAGGGATATCTCTTTTATTTTTGCCGGTTTGTTTACGAAAGAATTTCCATAACCGAAAGAATATATTTCCTACACTTAAAGTTATGAATGAAATAGTCTTAGCTCGGATTTTCCATTTGAATCTGGGTTATGGGATTGAGATGCGTTATTATTTGGCGTATGGAAAAGATTTGACGGATTTTTGTCATAAGTGGGAGAATTTAATGAATGAAGGATGCAAGGCTATCCTGAGGCTCATTTTAAACCATAGATTGAAGCTCGAATTTCATGAAAGCAAAGTTGTTCGTCATGCCCGTTATGTGACATTTCAGAAGGCGGAGGTATTGGTATCGAGATCGTTGTTCTATGAAATTCTTAAGCGGATTGGTCGCTTGAAACCAGTTCGGTTCAGCACAAGTTATAAGATTAGTGAAAACGATGCTTCAATAGATCAGATATTTTGTTTCGCAATATAACAAAATGCTATATTATGATAATGGCTCTCTTATCTAAAAGAAGGAGGATTGGTAAAAATGAGTCAATCTGATAGATACGAAAAACAACTTAATTTTAACAAGATACTATCTTGGATTCATTCTCTCAGATATAAAGAAACAACTAAATTATTAAAAAAAAGTTATGAGCACCAGAATAATAAGTGGGATTGTACCATTACTGGATCATCTTCATTACCAAAAACAATAAAAATATTAGAAATTGGATGTGCTAATGCAAAGTTATTCGAAGTATTTAATAATATATTTAATATTGATTATTATGCTATCGAAATAAATAAATTATTTTATAATGAATCATTAGCTGAATTTGGCCATTTGCCAAATTTTCACATAATTCATGGAAGTGGTTCTGATCCTGAATGTTACAAAAATTTGCCTGAAATCAACGTAATTATTTCACTAGAAACGCTTGAACATATGCCAAAAAGCGAAGTTGTTAAGCTTCTTGAAATAGTTTCAAATATACCATGCGCATTATTTTCATGTTCAGTTCCAATTGAAGTCGGTTTTTCTGTTTTAATAAAAAATTTGCTCTCTTCTATGTTCGGATATCACAGAAAAAAGCAGTATAGTTGGAAAGAAACTTTCTGGGCTACCATTTATCGATTAGATAAGTTACCTCCTCATGATGGAATGCATAAAGGTTTTGATTATCGTTGGCTGATAAATGAAATTAATAAGAAAATGCCATCACCCAAAGTAAAAACCTTACCTTTTAACTTTTTGCCGGAATTTTTATCAAATTCTGTTTTTATAATTGCAAACACTAATCTTGTTGGGCAGGCGTCCCCGGAACATGCCAATTCCAAAATTATTGAGCGGCACTAATAAAACATTTAGACTCCCCGAACATCAGAGTCATATTTAAAACAAATAAGTCCCCGCTTCAGCAGGGGCTTATGAAAAAACTGATTCGTATTTTTTTCTCTTTTTTCTTTTTCTTCTTCGGTTTTTTCACTCTTAGAGAAGATTTAAGAAAAAGCTGAGTAGATTTTAAGCTGGGGATAATTCTTCTGATCGTTCGGAGATTTTTTGATTTTTATCTTTGTAATACTCATACCAGGCCAGAGCGGCAAAAAACCAGACATGAAAATAATAAAACTCCGGAACGCTGACCATTATTAAAAATATCGATACTACCGTCGCGACCATAATTCCTTTTCGATATTCAGAATTATACTTCATCTTAAAAAGTGGATATAAGAAAAAGAGACAATAAGATGTCAGTCCCAGAACTCCGGTATTTACCAGCAAAGTGCTGAATCCATCGGTAGATCGGATATAACCAAACCCATGTCCAAAAGCCATATGAAAGATATCGGCACTCAGAAACAGTGTTACCGATGAAATGAAATTTATATACCTTGTTAATCCGGAGGCATGTTGCAGAGTAAATTTGCTGATGGTCGTATCATAGAAAGCAGTAAGCATCTGGAAATCGATAAGAGCCAGTCCAATAGTAATTAATAAAATTATCGAAATAAGTCTGAACATCTTCTTGAAAAATAGAGCCTCAATAAGAATAAAAAGTAGTATTCCAAGCATGGCAGTCGTCGAGGCCGTTAGAACTGCCGTAAATAAAAGGATAATATAAAGTTTATCTTTCAGATAATAAAATAAAACGCCAAAAGGAACCGCCGAAAAAGCAAACATTGACGGCTCGCCTGATAATGATTTCATTCTTTGAAAAGTGATTCCACCCAAGGTCAAAACCTGATGTAATCCATATTGCCAGCCTTCTCCTACCAGACGATTGGAAATAAAATCGACATTAAAACCGGTCAGTGCATAACCGATTACATCATAAAATCCAAAGGCAATAAAAAATATCAAACCGCCCCGGACAATTTTTATCAGCTGTTTCGATTCATCAAAAATTATAAGATACCGGTAGATATATAGAAAAAAGATGACGCAGGTAATTAAATATGCGCTCTGAGTGAACATACTTTTGCGAAAGAGAGAAACTGATGTACTCTCATACGATACCATTACCCAGTGGGGAAGAGTCTCAAAGGTCGGCATATACAAAACATTTAATAGTTGGCTCAGTATCTGCCATGAAACAAACCCGAAGAAAAAAATCAAAAAAGTTGGGAAGATGTTTATCTGTTTTTTATCGATAAAAACGTGCAGCGTATCTTTGAGAAAATGCAGTAAAATACAAACGTATGAAATAATCAGACCTTTGATGACATTGGAAACAACAAACGATTGTATAAGCAGTGTTGCCAACGCAATTTTAATTAACAAATATCTGATATTTATGGTCAACCGTAATCCCCCGCTATAATTCTACCGGCCGGCTGGCTTGTTTTACTTTGTTGACTTCGGGCTGATTCTGTCTAAGTGCCATTATCAGTTTGGCCAAAAACATCGTTGCCATTGAAGCAACAGCGGAGTAGGCGGCCCCGGTCAAACCGTATATCGGAACAAGAATAAAATTGGCCATCACTGCCATACAAAGCGCAGCAATCGATGAGCCGACAATCGCTTTGTCCTTTTTCCTGACAAAAAGTGCATAGTGTGGGATGTATGATACGGTCAAAAAAGCAACGGAAACTAACAGGATATAGAAAATATGACTGTATTGAGTGTACTCCTGTCTGTCCAAAATCAAAAGGAGCGGATTTATCAACAAGGCAGCCAATACCGAAAGAATAACAATGCCGCCAACAACTCCTATACTCATTTTTCTCATCAATGCCCGATATGTATCAAATAAACCTTTTTGGAATGCCTCGATAATTTTCGGATAAAGGATCATATTGATACCGGTAAAGATAAAAACAAAAATCACATTGGCGATATTGGCGTAAAATGTATAGAAACCGACTTCGGCTTCGCCCCAAAAATACTGAATAAAATATCTATCGATACATTGGATCCCAACCATCGACATTGTCGCCATTAAAAACGGAAGAGCAATAGCAGTACCTGTTTTTATCCATTCCCAGTTAACCGGTCGGTTTTTAATTTCGCTCCATGGCAGAAAACGAAGAATATATATCGCAACTACAATACTTATTGTTACCCCGATAGCCCAGCCGGTCCAGATCGTCTGCAATCCGCGCAGGTCCTCTTTTAAATAGGCAGTTGCCACCACTGCATATATCCAGGCACCGCTTCGAAAAAATAGAACCAAGTTGGCTTGCACCGGTCGAAACAGGGTAGTCAGAAGTCGTGACGCTTCCTGTGATAGATGTTCTAAAACCAAGATCAAATAAAACCAGCCGATATATTTCCAGGCGATAAATTGAAAAACAAAAACACCCAGCAGAATCGGCAGAACAATCATATACATCAACCCATGAAAAACAAATTGATCGCGGATTAATACCACCCGTTGTTTATCATCATTTGCCAATAGCTCTCTGGTGTTAAATACATAAAAATCAAGCCCCAGAAAATAAAGTGACATTACAATCGTGACATTCATCAGTCCCCATATACCTAGGTCCTCGGGTGTTAAATATCGTGCCAGAAACATCAACAGTACAAATCGGCTCACCAAAGTTGAGCCGCGAAGGAGAAGATTGAAAAGACTGGTTTTAATCATAAATCAACTATTAACGAGTTTTATTTATAGCTTCAAAAAAATCTTTTTTCAAAAGACCGATACGGTAAGCACCGATATATTTTCCATCTTTGTAAACATGCTCAGCCAGATATCCCTCATCTTTGAAACCAAATGTTTTCTTGAGCATCTCTACCCATGATTTTAGCATCTCCAGCGAACCACCCTGGATTTTATGAAGATTGAGCGCGTTGAAACCATGCTCAAAAAGTAATCGAAGTGCTTCCACCGATGTCCCCCTATTGCGGTACTTACTGTCACCGATTACAATCGAAAATTCGGCATTACGGTTTATATAATCTATAAAACTGAGACTGACAATTCCAATTAACTTGTCCTTGCCTTTCGGGACAATCCCGAGTTGAATTTTACTTTTATCCTTAATCATATCTTCATAAAAGGCCAACTGCATATCGGGACCGTTTGGGAAATAATGCTTCTGCAAAGTCAGGCATGTCAACTCATCATTAAACCAGTCGTACCAGTCTGAATTTAAAGCATCTTCTCGAGTTAGCGTCCGAAGATTAAAATTCTTCCCCGATAAAAATATATTCTTATTTCGCCCCTCATAATTATTTTCATCGAATGGCATATTATCCCCTCATTTTATTCTGTACTATTTATAACTAAACGGCTTAAACGCCGAATAGTTAGCTATCTGGAAACCTCCGCCGCTTTCAATTCTTCACGGTGTTCCCAAACTTTATAAAAAGCATTAACCAGATCATCCATATCCTTATGGGTTGTCGGCGGCCGCATCATCTCATGACAAAATAGTTCTTCAAAATGCATTCGTTCTACCACCGGACAAATTCCGCGTGAATAATTTACCTTACCATTATAGTGCGGTCCCACAAATGTAAAACCGTTACTTCCATAAGCGATTTGCTGTTGATACATAGGTTCCAGATAAATTGGTTTAACATAACCGCAACCGATTAATACTCCTTCAATTTCCCGTAACTCGGTGGCCGGAAGTTCCGCCTTAACCGCATCGATAAAACTGTTACGGTCCACTCCGGCAATATCGGCCTTGAATTTAAAAGAGTGCTTATAATATGAATGGGTACAATCAGGACGTACCTTAGGTGCTACAATAGCAGGAATCTCGCCCAGTTTGTTGCTCAGATATTTGCAATTATCCTGACGTTTCTTCAATAATTTATCAAGTTTCTTTAATTGGCAACGCGCAATTGTTGCTTCGATTTCGGTCATCCGATAATTGAAACCGATCATGTTAACAAGTGATTTCGTTCCTTTTGCACCCACAACCGACTCGGCGTGATTCCGAATCAACCGCATATTTTCAGCCAGGTCATCATCATCGGTAACAACCACACCGCCCTCGCCGGAATGAATATGTTTATGATAATTCAGCGAATAAACTCCAACATCACCCCAGGTTCCGGCAAACCTGTCTTTACATCTGGCTCCCGGTGCCTGTGCGCAATCCTCGATAACAATCAGATTATGTTTCGCCGCCAGAGCATTGATTTTATCGACATCATACGGCAGACCAAAAATATCAACAACAATAATAGCCCGCGTCCGCTCAGTAATTCTTTCTTCGATAGAATCGGCATCAAGACAATAATAATCTTCCTCAATATCGGCAAAAACCGGAACGGCATTGTACACCAGCGCTGCGGTTGCCGAAGCGCTCATGGTGTATGGCGAGACGATGACCTCGTCGCCCATCTCAATTCCAGCGGCGCCGACCGCACAGTACAATCCGGAAGTGCAGGAATTGACCGCAATTGCATGTTTAACCCCATAATACTCGGCCCACTCTTTTTCCAAAGCCCGAACCTGTTCACCGCCGTAAAAATCATCATGCCAGCAACCGAGATAACGTGAAAGCATCCCGGTATCTAATACTTTGGCGACTGCCTCTTTTTCTTCTTCACCAATTACTTTATAAGCCGGGAAAAGTTTCTCGCGAACTTTTGGTCCGCCATTTATTGCAAGTTTGGACATATATAAAATTCCTCCTAAGCTATTTGAAAGTAACAGTTTTTATATTGGAGCAAAACTTATCTTTTAGGATTAACATCTTTTCGCTAAGTAATAGATGTTGTTCAAAAACTGTTCGACCGTTTATTTTGTTGTCCTCAAGATAAGAGCGGGCTGCTTCTACTGTATGATATGATCGTCTATAAAAACTATCCTGAATCACTTCATTTGAATAAATCTCTGTGTAACCTGGATATATTTTTGATTTGGCCGGCTTATGAATTTCCAGCCGATGTCCTGCCTCAGCCATCCGTATCCGCCCTTTTTCAAAATAAATATCCAAATCAAAAATGCTATAATTCTCCGGTTCAAAATTAGCCACTGTCCCAATACAGTTGGCTGTCTCAACAGAATACATTCCATAAATATCATTCTGTACTATCTGATTGGACAAGACCGAAACCGTTTTTATATCACCGAGGAAATATTCGATCAGTTCCAGCATATGACAGCCATTATGGTACAACCCTTTTACAAAGACTCCATTGAAACTCAAAGGTCGCCCAAACTCATTCTTATTAATTCTTTTTGCCATGCTACTGAAACCGGGATCATAATGTCGGGGGAAATTTATCAACAGTTTTTTATCCGGGAATTTATTTAAATTGCTTTTTAGTAGATTCAACTCATCAGCAGTTGCAACCAAAGGTTTCTCACAGATGATTAATTTTATATCATCTTTAAGAAGCAGTTTATTGATTATTTCGGCATGGGTTGAAGTTGTCGTGCAGACCGAAATAACTTCAAATGCTTCTTTGTTTATTAATTCGTCAATATCCGAATAAAGTTTGACACTGTCGCCCCATCTATTTTTGAACTCGGACAGATTGTCCTGATTAATATCGCACCCGGCAATTAACTCAAAATTGTCATGACTTTGATAGGCGTAAGCATGGCTGATAATATTTTTATCGCCGGGCGAATCAGAAAGTCCGCCGATTCCGCCGCATCCGATTATAGCTGATCGATACAAAGCCATAACTCTGTCTTATTCTCCAACCAAATATTGTTTACTATTACAAAATAGCATGATTGGTTAACTTCTTCTTTAAATCTGTTAACATCTTATCGAAAGAAAACTCCTCATAAAAGGACAATCCGCTGTTCGCTTCAAAGCAAGGGATATCATCGAAAGCCGGGATCTTATTCAAATCATGCGTACAGCATATATCCGGAAGCGGCAAAGCACATGGAAGTTCAATCGGAATGTATGACAGAACCGGTTTGTTTAATAAAAAGGCAATTAAAAGCGCCATACTTTTTATACCAATGACAACTTTTGCATCGGTGATACATTCATTAAGCGACCTGTCACCCGGTTTCTCAATAGATATATTTATATTTGGATAACGGTGTTTTAGATAATCAAATTTATTAGCAGTCTCGGCCGGATGAAGTCGAATAGTTATATTCTCAAATTGCAGTTTCTGTGAAAGATTATGATAATTGTTTAGTATATCGATTAACACTTGCGTTTGCGTGTACCCTTCGTATGTCGGATCATTATATCTTAATAAACAATGCTCCTCAATAGCCTCAGATATAAAAAGAAGATTCTTATTATTCTGCTCGTTTGATTGATATTTATCAAACTCGGACAATAAATCAGTTATATAATAATTTTTTATCTGCAGTAACGGGCCCAAATGCAATTTTTCAGCCAGTGCATACGCGCGATTATCAGATAGTGCAAATAAATCAGGTTTGTTTTCTTGCCAGTTAGTTTCTGGATAACCAAACCGTTCCCGGTAATTAATCCAGTGGTCGAGGAAGGCAACCGAGATTATCCCACGACGACGAGCTTCTCTAATGAAAGA
>DAOUVS010000106.1 GCA_030667525.1 Candidatus Zixiibacteriota bacterium
ATAATTGGTAATATCCGATCGTACCAACTCGGAAGATGATACATAATTTATTATTCCCTGATAATTCGGTTCAAAAAATGGTGAGTAGTAGTTTTTGTGCATCAATGCCGTTTTGTCCCAATCGGGATTTAGATAACTAACACTGACGGTAAGGCTCTTACAAACGGTCAAACTGTTTTCGACCGGATTGTATTCAAACGGTGAAAATGATACAAGTGCCAGATGCACCGAACGAAGCGTACCGAGTATTTTAGTATCTATCAATGGCAATTGATAAGATTGATCTGTTTGGTACAACGAACGATTGATTTCGAATTGAACTTCGGATGCATCCTCTGATTTTGAAAGCGAGGGCTGAACCGGCAAAATCGGAACGGTCAGGCCCAAATCGTTCAGATTGTAGGTTTCAAATTCCGACGAAACAATATCGATCTGTAGTTGGCAATCAAATGGAATTGAAATAATTTTATTGGCCACTGGAAGCAACGGTTCACCGATTTTGAATGATCTTGAGAATCCTGCAATAGTCGGCAGAACAAACTCTCCATTAGTGGTTGTTACCGGAAGAAAATCAATTGTACCGACATCAAATTTGAGAGTGACCGCTTCAGTCTTATTCTCAATCAAACTCACCTTGGAAGGAGAGTCGCTGACACGGATTGATTTTGATAGGATATTGGCGTGACTCAAGCCACAGCCAAGTAGTACCATTGCCAAACACAAAACGAAAGTCCGTCTCAAAGCGATATTAAAGATTTCATATTTATTATTCATTTGGCCAATCCAAAAGTGGTAACATTACTATTCAAATTCACCGCAAGACACGTAAACCTACCTAAATATATGAAAATTCGCCATTTAGTCAAGGTTTTCAACATTCTGCTATCATATCAGAACATCCGGCAACTTAAGAAATATCAATATTTTCTCTTATAATAATTACGATTTATTTATTAAAATAATTGGCCGTTTGTATTTTAAATTACTGCTATATATTCCACTCCTAAAAAGTTTCGAAATATGTCTCTTTGCTATTTTTAATAGAGCGTTTTTCTTCCTGCCCCGATCCAAATTCACCGGTTTTATTGAGTCTTATTCTATAGCCTTTTTTAGCATTTTTATACTCAGAGATAAGACGGGAAACATCCAATCCGTATTCACTCGCCTTTCGGTATTTTTCAATATTGCCTTTGAGGGCTAAATTGAGAGCTTCGGGGTCATCCATCGATATTTTGCTTAATTTACGATTTGTCTCACTCTTAATTTTATCAAAAATATGTTCAACATCGCCAACAATAAGAGAGCCAGCAAAAGCCATTATGATAATTATTAAATCAATCGCGATAGCCAAAAGCAGAGCAAACAGCGCCAGATTGTTCATTTCCAATAAATCGTTGAGAACCAACATAAAAGCCTGCTGGCGATTAATAGATTTTTCAATATAATTTGCCTGATTGGGCGGCATCGGAATCGCAACAGATGCGGCTGTTAATACTTCGACTTCATTTATCGGAAAACCAACCCAGGCATGATTGGCTATTTCAACCTGATCCTCTATTGTTCGGCCACCGTTAAGAGCCAGGGCGAGCGAATCAACCGATTCAATATAATTATCAATTATGACAAGATTTTCGTCAAGCTGCGCCATATTGGTTTCAAAATAATTGGTAATGATCCCCTCTCCCTTACCCTGTCGATAATTCTCACCCTGACTTTTTTCCCAGGATAAAACGGTCGCGCGGGCTCCATCGATAATTGATTGAATATATTCATCGCGGCTTCCCTCATCGACAATAGTGGCCCATCCATTCGCACGCTCCAGTTCCAAAAGCTTCTGAAGTCGGGAAACCTGATAACGACCTTTCATTGAGGCCTCTTTAGCGGTTTGAGCATAATCGCCCAACACGCCACGCAAGTCCTGAGAGTAATGACCTCTTGTTTTATAAGCTCTGGTTGTTTCCTGAAGAGCTGTGTCAAAGCTGACAAATGAGAAAAAGATTGAAAAAGCGGCCGCTATTCCGAAAGCGGAAACATAGATTAATTTATTGTCTCGCATTCGCATCAATGACCATGCTATCCCCAAAAGGACAACCTGAAGTCCCAATGAGCCAATAAAGGCAAGTTGCTTATCCAATAAAACTGACATGCCATTATAGGTAGTAAAAAAGGATAATATCGAAAGTAGTAATGTCCCGAGATATATCATAAAAGAAGTAAGGCCGGATAGTCTATTTGAAATCATTCTGAATCCCCCAAAACAGTAAAAAAGCCAAAAAACAAGCTATTATTCTTTATCTTATAAATATCGGCGTGTTGAGAATAAAAATTACTGATATAAAAACAACAGGGTGGCCAAATAGGCCGCCCTGCTGAACAGAAAATTAAAAATTAAACTATCGAATTACGGACATGCGGGATCCGGGCCACCTTTGTACTTGTAATTTATTAAATAGACAATATCCAAAATATTAACAGGCGGAAGACCATCGACATCAGCGGCAGCCATCGGGTCAGGCTCCGGGCCGCCTTTATATTTATAATTGAGAATAAGTATAATATCGAGGATATTTATACCATCCAAACCATCAACATCACCGCAGATGTAACCAAGACTTGTATAAGTCCCCAGCAATACTGAATATCCGCCCCACTGTCCATCGGCATCCTGGGCTCTTACCTTATAAAAGAAATCAGTTGCTTCCGGTCGGCCGGTAATTGTATAAAAAGTATCTGCAATAGCTGACGAAATCAATGTTTCGGAACCAAAAACCGTTACCTTTTCGATATCATCTATATGGAACCCCTCCAGCTGAAGGCCGGCATCGGTACTATATCTGAAAGAGACATATACTGACTGCCCGGCGTAGGCCGACATATCAAATTGCGCCTCTACCCAGCCGCTTGAAGTCCCGGTGATACCATTACCCTGATTATTTCCATTCGGATTTGTTACAGTGGTTATATTACCGGCAAGATTGGTCCATGTAACACCATCCGGCGACACCGCAAAATAGGCATAATCAAAATCATCTTCTATTTTATAATAGGTCCAAAAAGTGAAGATGTCACCCGGATTGATCATCACAGGATTTCTTGTTGTCAAAGCCCCATTAAAATTGGCCGAAGCCATTCCGGAATAAAAACTGCTGTAACCTGAGTGATATCTGCTGTAACCGATGGTGAATCCTTCATTAAAGAAGTTATCAAAATTATCTCCCGGGTCGGTAACCTGGGATAAATCGGAATACTCATAAAGTTCATAATTGACACCTTTATTAAAAGCGTCAGGATGGGTCCACTCAACCTGATATGATGAAAAATCAACAGTATCTTCCAAAATTATCGACGGCGGTTTTGGTACCATCGCCTGTTCGACACTGTCGCAAACCTCGATTAGAAAAAGGGTTGAAAGGTAGTTTTCATCAACTAAGGGGACTATCCGATTAGTTGCTGGCCAGAAGCCATCATCGTATGTTCCGACCTCGACAACAAAGGAGTATGTTTTGCCTTTTAATGTCTGTTCTCCATATTCCCAATCATCGGTTCCGCCATTTACCGGGTAAAGGGCATCTATATAGTTTGGCGTATAGCCGGTTAGCGCACATCCCGAATCACCCAGACCGATATATATATCCTCATCCTCAGTAATCATTGTATTATAACTCCAGGGCCAAAGATACAGATTCGAATAAGCATGATAATAAATTGATATTACGAACTCATGGGCAATTGAGAAATCACGCATATTTTGAGTTTCTGGTTCGGACCATGCCGCTGTACCGCGATAGGTTTCATCATCTCCATCGGGAGATGAGCCGATATCATCATAACCCCACTGATAACCAAAATTTCTGTTTATATCAACACCAAAGCTTCCGTCACCATTGTCGCGTACATTTTTTCGCCACATACCTCCGCCACTTGGTGCATAATCCTCGTTTACCTGATATCCATCCGGATTAACATTAAGAACAAACCAGGTTTCACGATTATCGACCAGATTTTGAATATATGGATCGCTCGCATATTTTTCTGTTAATGAATCCATGACATTCAAAAGTACCAACGGGGTAATAACTTCGCGGGCATGAATTGCAGATGTGAACAATATTTCCGGCTCATCTTCATCGACACCAGGATTATCTGAAATCTTAATCGCCCACATCGTGCGCCCTTCAATAGACTGTCCAATATCCACTTTGGATGTTATACTCGGATGGTCTGTTACAATAACATCAATCGCGGCATTGATCTCAGACAAAGTAAGATAGCCGCCCATCGTACGGGAAGGATCAAACCTTGATATTACAAATTTTTCAATATCATCAATAACAACTTCTGTCCGAAATCCAATTGCCTCCAATTCATTCAACTCTTCCTGGTTTGTAACAATTTCAAAATAATTGTTGTTTCTGTTTACCACATCGAGATGCTGCGCATAAAACTGATCCAACTGCGGTTTAGTGTCAAGAAACACTTTGGCATGAATGTTATTGTGATTTGCTGCAATAGCTTGAAATGCGAGAAATATTATTAGACATAATAATATTCCGGTGACCCTTTTAGACATTTTTCCTCCTCTTCAAATACGAATTGTAAAATAGTAGCAGCTTTCATAATAATTATAAGAAATTAAAAGGCATTGACAAGGCCTTTTTTGCCGGAACGTATTAATTGCGCCTATTTTATCCAGGGTAGATTTTTGATATCTACATTGCCGCCAGAGATGATAATACCGACCTTTTTACCGGCAAATTTATCTTGGTGCTGAAGAGCAACCGCAAACGGAACTGCACCCGATGGCTCAACAATAATTTTGCCTCGCTCCCAGATAAGCTTCATTGCCAAAATAATATTTTCTTCCGATACGGTCAGAATATCTGATACATACTTTTTGATAATCGGATAGGTTAAACTTCCCAGCGATGTTAATAAACCATCGGCTATAGTTTTTGGATTTATCGAAGGAACTATTTCGCCGCTGTGAAGTGATCGGCAGGCATCATCGGCACCCGCCGGTTCAGCACCAAAAACTTTTGTGCCGGATGAGAAATAAGCTGTGGCCAGCGAGGTTCCACTCAATAGTCCCCCACCTCCCACCGGGGCCATTATAATATCGAGACCGTCAATCTCTTCTATTAATTCCATCGCCGCAGTCGCCTGTCCGGCAATTATTCTGGTATCGTTATAGGGGTGGATAAATGTTGCCCCGGTTTTTTTGACTATTTTATCAAGCGTCTCCTCCCGGGCCTGAAGGGTCGGCTCACAAAAAATAATCTCGCCGCCATAACCTTTGACCGCATCTATTTTAACCGATGGAGCATTTTTTGGCATAACAATATAGGCTTTGGTGTCGCGGTTTCGTGCTGCCAGCGCCAGCGCCTGGGCATGATTACCAGAGGAATGAGTTGCAACACCTTTTGCCAATTCATTTTCCGAAAGCGAGAGAACGGCGTTGGTGGCACCCCGAAATTTAAAGGCGCCAACTTTCTGGAAATTTTCGCATTTGAAATATATATCAGTTCCTGATATATCATTTAAACTACTGCAAGTTATAATCGGAGTTCGGTGAATATAGCGGCCGATTCTTTTGGCTGCTTTTTGAATATCTTCCAGACTTGGTATTTGTTTACTTTCCATATCTACTTAATAAAGCCGATTTGAGATATTTTGCAAAAAATATTATTACCATAAATAAAATAAATTGAAACCTTGACAAAAGAGTAACCGTATAATATTATAATTGACCGACTGGTCGGTATCGAACGTGAAAGATATGGAATTGAAATGAGCCCAAAAGTAGTTGACAAGCAGAAAAAACGTGACAAAATCCTCAGAGCGGCACTTAAAGTCTTCTCTGACAGAGGAATAGCCGATTTTAAAATGATCGATATAGCTAAAGCAGCCGGTATCGGCAAAGGCACAATATATGAATATTTCTCGAGCAAAGAAGATGTCATCACTGGCTGTTTTGAAATATTCATGCACGATTTTGGCGATATATTAGCTTCCGGACTTGGTGAAAAATCGAATCCAAAAGAGAAAATAATTAATTTCTTCAAACTTTCATTTAAGTATTTTTCCCAACATCAAGAGGCTATGTCGGTTCTCTTTGATTTTTGGGCGGCAGGTATCCCTCGAAAACATGGTACCCCGCTTATACCGAGTATGAAAAAAGAATATTTCGAATTTCAAAAATATCTTGCCGCTATTCTTGAAGATGGTATCAAAGAAAATTATTTTAAACAGCATGATACACAAACAACTGCTCTGATCATTTTGGCAACGCTTGATGGTTTAATGTTTCAAGCGGTGTTGGGAGTCATTGATATTGAAGATAAATCATTACCTGATAAAATTAGCAATACTTTATTGGAGGGTATATTAAATGAATAGACTCAGCCACATCGTGGCACTTAGTTTTATACTAATGCTAATCACATCAATATTTTCGATAGCGCAATCATCGGAAAAGCTAACCGATGAGAAAATTAGCGAACTGGTAAAAAAGATCGATCAGATTTACCGCAGTAAAACCAGTTATGCCGAATTTGAGATGGAAATTATCACACCACGCTGGCAGCGAACTCTGTCGCTTGATTCCTGGACCGAGGGAACCAAAAAAACATTTTTCAGGATCAACGAGCCCAAAAAGGAAAAAGGGGTGGCGACATTACGAATCGAAAATGAGATGTGGAACTATTTGCCAAAAACAAACAAGGTCATTAAGATTCCGCCTTCGATGATGATGAGTTCGTGGATGGGTTCCGATTTCACCAATGATGATCTGGTGAAAGAATTTACTCTTTTCGAAGATTACAGCTATGAGCTGATAGAAATCGAGGACGGCTCAGACGATATGTACTATCTCAACTGCATCCCTCGCGAGGACCTGCCGATTGTCTGGGGGAACATTGTTATCGCAGCCCGTAAGGCCGACTACATCCCGGTTTGGCAGAAATATTATGATGAAAAAGGCAATCTGATGCGGGAAGCGACATATTCTGAGATAAAGATGTTCGGTGATCGAATGGTTCCGGCGGTGATGGAGATGATCCCAAAAAATAAAGAAGGGTACAAAACGGTCATCCGTTATCTAAAGGCCGAATTCGATATTGAATTGGATAAAGATATTTTTTCACTAAGAAATCTTCATTCGAAACAATAGGACGAAGATAATATTATGATGTTAAAGATCGCATTCAGGAATATTTTCCGTCAGAAACGCCGTTCGCTTCTGACGATTCTGACGATGCTGGGTGGATTTGTACTGTCGGCCTTTTCGTTCGGGTGGTCGGACGGTACCTACTCATATATTATTGATATGTTCACACGCAACCAGTTGGGACATATTCAGATCCACAAGGAAGGTTATCTTGATCGACCGGCACTCTATAAAACCATCGATAATTATCATACGGTTGGTGTTTTACTCGACACGATTTCGGGACTGGAGGCCTGGGCTCCGCGGATTTATTCGTCAGGATTGGTTTCGGTTGGTGAAAAAAGTACCGGCGCCAGAATAATCGGGATTGATCCATCGCGCGAACAGATCGCCACCAGGTTTGAAAAGAAGATAACCAAAGGTGTCCCCTTTTCAAAAGAGGCGTTTTACCAGGAAATTCTTTGTGAGGGTTTGGCCACAACACTAAAGGCCGACCTTGGCGACAGTATTGTGATTGTATAGCAGGGAGCCGATGGATCTATTGCCAATGATATCTATGAAATAATTGCGCTCATCAACAGCGGCGATAAAATGGCCGATCAAACCGCGCTTTATCTTCATCTCGAAGATGCCCGGGAACTTCTTGTTCTACACAATCAGATTCATGAGATAATTGTTATCGGCGATGACCTTGATGATGTCGATGAACTGACCGGGCTGATTGAGGAGGCGCTCAACAATCCGGAACTATCGGTGGCACCATGGCAGGAATTTGCCAAGTCATTTTATGAGGCGATGCAGGCCGATAAGCAGGGTAATTGGATATTGCTTTTTATTATAATGCTGATCGCAGCCATCGGGGTCCTAAATACGGTGCTAATGACGGTGCTTGAACGAAGGCGCGAGTATGGGGTCCTCCGTGCACTCGGAACACAACCGGGTCAGATTATCCGGTTGTTATTATCTGAGGTCGCTATTATGACGGTAATAAGTATTCTTATCGGAACTGTAATGGGTCTTATTATTAATTCCTTTTTCTATTTAGAGTTACCGGAGTCATTAGGTTCTCTCACCTATGGCGGAGTCGAATTTAAAACAATGTACAGCGAGATTAATGCCCGCAGCTTTTATATACCGGCAATTACAATATTTTTCTCGGCCTTATTTGTTTCAATTTTTCCCGCGCTGAAAGCGGCCCGGATTGCACCGGCTAAAGCGATGAGGATGCACTAATGGAGAATAAATCATGTTGACATATATGAAACTGGCTTGGCGTAATATGTTCCGAAACAAACGGAGAACATTTATCGCCGGAACGGCGATCGGAGTTGGTCTGGCGGCAATGATTTTAGCCGATGCCTTCATGATCGGAATGAATGATAATCTGATAAAATCTGCTACTAAATCATTTTTGGGCGAGGCCCAGATTCATCAAATAAAGTTTCGTCAATCATTTGAAGTTGAAAAAACAATTATTAATCTCAATGAAACATTAAATGAGCTAAAAAATGATTCTATCGTGGAACATTTCACCACCCGCACACTGGCGATTGCAATGATCTCATCTCCGGCCAATGTCGCCGCAGTCTCGATGGTTGGAATAAATCCGGAGACAGAGCAGCATCTGTCCCAGATTGATGATGCAATAATTGAAGGTACATATTTCACCGGTGAGTCTAAATTTGATATTGTTATCGGGTATAAATTGGCCGAACTTCTGGAAGTTATGTTAGGTGACAGAGTTGTTCTTACTACCGCGCAGGCTTCATCCGGCGAGTTGTCGCAGGAGATGTTTCGGATTTCAGGAATATATAAATTTAACGCCGATGATATGGATCGTGCGATGGCCTTCATTCACTTGAATCGGGCACAACAGATGCTCAATTTGGAAAATCAGGTGCATGAGATTGCGATTAAATTTGTTGATATAAATATGGCCCAGAATAAGAATATTTATTTCTGGGATAAA
>DAOUVS010000197.1 GCA_030667525.1 Candidatus Zixiibacteriota bacterium
GGATAAATTTTCTCAAAATAATAATGAAGCGGTCGGCTGGCCGATTATTCTTCCCCAATTGGAAGCGGTTTTTGGACTCACCGATTATTCGATGGCAATAATGGGTCTGATTATTTTTGGAATTGTATCGCTGGGAATTGTCAACACACTTTTTATGTCATTGCATGAAAGAATGTTTGAGTTTGGTGTTCTGCGTGCAGTCGGGACCAGACCTCTGGCAATGGGACAAATAATTTTATATGAGGCTGGTTCGCTGGCGATTATCGCCGGAATAATCGGTTCGATTTTGGGACTTGTTGTTACCTCCATTTTAGCCTCGACCGGTGTTGATTATACCGGGATCGAGTACGCCGGGGTCACATTCCGCGAACTGCTTTATCCGGTTTTGACAGCCATGCAATTTATAAAATATCCAATCTGGTTTTTTATTTTTACAATGCTAACGGCGCTGATTCCGGCCTGGTCGGCGGCAAAAATGAAACCGGCCGAAGCGATGAGAAAAAGTTTTTAGGAGTTTATATATATGAATGATAGTACACAAAACGGAGTGATAGTAACCTCCGGAGTTAAGAAGACCTATTCTGATAATGGTGTCCCGGTCGAAGCTGTTCGCGGTATTGATCTGACTATCAATAAGGGTGAATTCACTGCTATTGTCGGGCCATCCGGTTCGGGTAAAACGACCTTTCTTAATATTATCTCGGGTCTCGATACGGTCACCGAAGGTACAGTCTGGCTCAATGGAAAACAATTGTCGGATATGAGTGGAAAAGAGCTATCTGATTTTCGCCGCGATAATATCGGATTTATTTTTCAGGCGTATAATCTGATTCCGGTTCTGACTGTCGAGGAAAATGTTGAATATATTATGTTATTGCAGGGTATCTCAAAACAGGAACGTCAAAATCGGGTGCATGAAATTTTATCTGAACTCGGTCTTGAAGGTTTCACCAACCGTTTACCAACGAAACTTTCCGGCGGTCAGCAACAGCGGGTTGCGATTGCACGGGCGATGGTTTCCCGGCCAGCGTTGATCCTGGCCGACGAGCCAACCGCGAACCTTGATTCCAAAACCGGTGGCGAACTGCTCGATATGATGCGGCAACTAAACGAAAAAAGCGGAATGACATTTGTTTTTTCAACCCACGATACATCAATTATGGAACGGGCCAGACGCTTGATCACGCTCAGCGACGGCGTTATCCAAAGCGATGAGACAAAAGTATGAAATATTCAATTATCGCTAGTGCATTATTGGTCTGTTTTATATCAATGGATGCAAATGCATCGGATAATTTCACTGTCAATGGCTATTACAAAAACTTCTTTGCGGTTTATGATTATTCAGACGCTCTGGAATCAATCTGGCTTGGCGACGAACCAGTTGGAATAGTCACCAATCGGATTCGTATCGATTCTAAATGGAAGATAACCAAGAGTACAATATTGAATGCATCCTATAATTTTGCTCCCCGAATTCAGGATAATAATTTTTCATCGATGCAATTGGGTGCATATGATTTACAACAGCGAAGTTATCGATTCGATGATTTTGAATCGCGATTGTATCCAGGCAAAGATAAATCACCAGCCAGCTTCTTGATCTATCACAACCTTGATCGGCTTAATATATCTATCAGCACTGAAGCGGCCGACATTTATATCGGCAGGCAGGCGATAGCATGGGGCTCTGGAAAAATGATTAATCCTACTGACGTTATCGCACCTTACAGCTTTGATGAGCTCAATAGCGAAGAGCGGATTGGTGTTGACGCTATTCGATTGAGGATTCCGGTTGGACCTATGGAGGAATTCGACATTGGTTACCTTATTGGCGAGGATTTCAAATTCAATAATTCAGCCTTTTATCTCAGAGGTAAATTTTATGCGGCTCAAATCGACTTTTCCTTTCTTGCCCTTGGTTTTAAGGAAAATGTACTACTGGGACTTGATTTAACCCGGTCTATAGGCGGTGCCGGCTTCTGGCTAGAAACCGCTTATGTATTTCCTGACGGTCTTAAAGTAGAAGATAAAACCAATGAAGATAATTATTTTCGTGCAACAGTTGGTCTTGATTACAGTCTGACTGATAGAATGTACGGATTTATTGAATATCATTATAACCAGCCCGGTGAAAATAAAGCAGATGATTATGGCCTGATTCCAATAGGAACTGCCTATTTTGAGGGTTCAGTGTACCTTCGGGGACAACATTATCTGATGCCAGGTGCAAGTTATCAGATTACGCCACTGATTATTGCTTCAAATAATTTCATCTGGAATCTTAATGATCTCTCAATACTTATCGCACCGGCAATGGAATATAACATCGCTGAAAATATATACCTGGCGGCGGGTGGTTTTATTGGAGTTGGCAAGGCGATGACGTGGCCGTCATATAGTAATCCATTTACGCAGCAGTCTGGCTCGGAATTCGGCGGATATGCCGATTCATTTTTCACATCATTCAGGTTCTATTTCTAAATAAAGTCAACGGCAATAAAATTGCTAATCATTATTGACAAACCAGTGATGAGCGACTTTCTGTGTCGCTTTGATGATTTCTTTATCTTTTTCATTAAGCGCCCCGCGTTCAATAAGTGTCTCCTCGGCATTATGCAGTAGGACCAGTTTATCACGAACGGGAATAAGAGCCGGATAATATTCATTATTAAAAAAGATGCGGAAACGCATTCTTGAGCGATCATTGTCCATATAAGAGCCGATTGCTTTTTCCAGTTCGCTGCCGGACAGATTAATCAGACTGTCTTTTGGCGAGGCCATCATGCGACGGCTATTTTGCACTCCCTGATTACATTCAAAAACCATCCGCCAGACTTCCATGATCCCCAATGAATTAATCACCAGCGTATTGACCGTAACAGTGTTATTAGCCTCATCAAAGCTGACACCTTCCAAATATGGCAGATAATAATTATCAGTGATCGCTCCAAAGGCGCTGATACCGCCGGCAAATGGATCTTCCAAAATATCGCGAATTGTAAAATACGGTTTCTGCTCAAATCGGGCATCTTGCATCAGCATAAACTCTTCTTCAGTAAAATGGAATCGCTGTCGCCATTTCTCACCATAATCAAGATCGGCTCGTGTTAGAGTAGTCTGACTGGTTAACATCCCGATAGCCTGTCCCCCGCGCCAGACAAGAGGTAAAACACCAACTGCCCATTCGGCCGAACCGCCGATTTCACCAATCATCGAATTTAGCTGAGTGCCATTGGGAAATTCGGCATCCTCAAAACCGAGGATCAAGGCCGGGAAAAGATCACCATCGTCATCATAAGGAGTGCCAATTCCAGCCTTATTTAATTCATCCATGGCCGGATGATGTCTCTTCCGTTCCAGATAAAATGCATTGAGTTTATCTGGTCCGGAATATCCATACGCTTTACTAATAATCTCAGCCGCTTCAACAAGAGAGGCTTCACGCGGATTAAACTCATCAAAGTAGGCACCACCCATCCAGCGCTGAACATAAATATCCGGCAGATGACGTTTCACACCCGACTCGGTTAAAAACATTGCGGTAAAACTGGAATGCAACCCCTTGACCGATTTGGTGGTTCCGTCAATAACATCACTGCCCATCGACAGTAGCGATACATTATTGGTCATCGGCAGACCATACAGCGAGCGATGTTCCCTTTTTCCAAATAATGCCCCAATTGAAATAGTCGGGTTACCGCCGGCCTCTTTGCCCGGTTTAACCCGAACACCCTCGGTGATAGTTGAAGCAATTAATACTTCCTCACCAATCGGCAGTCTGTTGGTGGTGATATGTAAAACTTCGGCCATAATCTGAGCCGCCATCCGGTCATTAGCACGTTTTAATTCATTGGAAATAGCTTTGGTTCTTTGCTCCGCAGGATAATCCATAAGTGCCCCTCGGCCATGTAAACCGACTCCAATAGCAGATAACGCCGCCGATATTACCCCTGACTCACGAAGTTGCCGATTGCGCAACGCCCCGAGATTTGATTGACTGTTTATTCTGTCATCAAGAGAAAAAATAGTCGCATCTTTCAGGGTGATATCATAATTGGCCAAAACGGTGCGGTGGCGATGATTAAATTCAATCATCCGGTCATTATTGTAAGAAAATGCTTTTTCGACACCTTTATACTTTAGTCTTTGATCAGCTATATTAAAACGCAAATTGTTACCCATCAATTAAACCCCTTCAATAATTCGACCCAGCAGTTTTTATCCATAACCCTATTTGAAATATCTGGTTCCCTAAGTTAACAATTTGGAAGCTAATTTTATCAATAAAAATTGGCAATATAAAATAAGCACAAAGCTTTATTATTACAGGATTTTTGCCGATATAGTTAAAAGGCCATTAAAATTATTGGAATTGCTGTTTTTTTATTATGAGCACCACAAGCACAAAGTTGGAAATAAAAAAATCCCAAAAGAGGGATTGTTCTCCCCAATATAGCAAAAAACTGGATTTAAATTGTCAAATAATATCTTCTGATTCGAAAATCATCGACTGCAAACAGGCGATAGATTCGCTGGAAAATCAGGTGGCCATGCGAACTGCCGAACTATCCAGTATTATCGATTTTCTGAATAGGGAGATTTCCGCACATAAACAAGCCCAAAAAACCATCTGGAAATCTGAAAAACGGTATGAGGAACTTTTTAATTCTGTTTTAGCAGGAATTTACATAAACGATAAAAATGAGACAATTCAATTCTGTAACCCAGCTTTTGCCGATATTTTTGAAGAAAATTCGGTTACAAATTTAATTAATAAGAGTCTATTAGACTATCTGCAAAAAGATCAAAAGCAATTAGTTTTATCTCAAACAGAACATCGCAAAAAAAATATTTCGTCACAATATGAGCTAGGAATTATTACTGCCAAAGGGAATAAAAAACATCTTTACGTATCAGTTTCGCCAAGATTTAATCAAGAGGGTCAATATATCGGTGCCTTTGGTTCAGTAATTGATATCACCAAACGTAAGCGGGCCGAAGAAGAAGCTTATAAATTTAAGACAATTTCCGACCGAGCAAACTATGGAACCGCCATTGTAGCTCTTGAAGGAAATATCATTTACATCAATGAATGTTTTGCGAGTATGCATGGATTAACAATTGAAGAAGCAATTGGAAAGCACCTTTCGATATTTCATACCGACAAGCAAATGCCGGAGGTTAACAAGCTCAATAAGGAACTTATTAAAAATGGCTACTATCCAGCCACGGAAGTTTGGCATAAGAGGAAAGACGGATCTGTTTTCCCCACCATGATGAACGCAACGATTATAAAGGATGAAAACAATAAATCATTTTTTATATCTGCCTCGGCAATTGACATCACCGACCGTAAGCTGGCCGAAATAGAACTCCAGACAGCGCAACATTTCAGTGATTCAATAATCCGTAGTCTGCCGGGGCTGTTCTATATCTTCGATAAAGAAAGTATTCGATTCCTTCGACGAAATGACAGCTGGTGTGAGGTCACCGGGTATTCCGATGAAGAGTTGAAAACCTTGACCTTTTTTGATTTCTTTACCGAGGGTTCAGAAAAAGATAAATGTGCCGTCAGAGTGCAGGAAGTTTACGACACTGGTTATTCCACGATGGAAAACAACCTTCTGACGAAGAGTGGAGAAAAGATACCTTACTATTTCACGGGACGAAGGGTGGTTATCGATGGAAAAACCTACCTCGCGGGCATGGCAATTGACATCACCAAGCGCAAGCGGGCCGAGGAGAGGCTGCGGGAGAGCGAAGAGAAATATAGTAAGGTGGCAAATTATTCTTATGACTGGGAATATTGGGTTAATCCCAAAGGTAAATTTATATATGTTTCTCCATCGTGTAAAAGGATA
>DAOUVS010000331.1 GCA_030667525.1 Candidatus Zixiibacteriota bacterium
TAATAAACTTCCATCGACGCTTTACGGTCGGCCTGATTCGGATTTTTGGCCAGAATATTACGATAGTTCCCGGAGCTAAGCGTAGTGGTTGTACCATCGGCTAAAGTGACATCGCGGTATTTTATATCGGCGGTTGATAAAGCATTGTACGCATCGCTCGGGCTGGCATTAACCCGGCTGTAATATGAAAGCAGTCGTTCTTTATCTTCGGATAAAACATGTTTCTGCTGACGATAGGCATCTTCGATTGGAAAACGGTACGGCGCCAATCCTTCGTATTCGTCGAGCCATTTCGACATCGTCTCCCATTCAATAGCCAAAAGCTCCGGGCTGAACCATGCCGTGGCGGTTCCAAATTGAGCATAGAGAGCACCGACTCGCTGAAGTTTCCCGGCGGCATCATTATCCCGATTGTTCAAACTCGATTGCAGTTGCGGATAACGATAAACCTTGTAGGCGATAATATCGAGCTCATCGCTCAGCTTATAGGCTTTGGCGACAAATTCCGGTCCACTGGAAAGCGTCCCTTCCATCGCCTTGAATTCGTTCATTTTGTTTTCCAGATCGATCATACCCTGGTCCCAAGTTTCCCAATCTGGATAAATATCAGATACATCCCATTTGTACTTGTCTTCGATCTCTGATCGTTCAGGAATAGTCTGCGCCGCAATACCGGAGATTCCGAGTATCAGAAGAATCAGAATGAGGTTAAAAGTAATAGTTTGAAAGGGGGATTTGAGATTCATAAATTTCTCCCGAGGTTTTAAAGTTGCAAATTTATAGTTTATCCTTTTCCACATTAAAATAGACGTATTTCAGGACAGATTGTTTTGAAAAATAAGAAAAATATTTTAGATAAATAAAAGCGGGATATGCAGAACCGTCCAGATGCCGTATCGTATTAGAGTCGGCTTATATAATCCTTTTGAGATAGTCGAAAAATAAATTCCTTTGGCCAGGGTGTTACTCATCATCGACAGCAGAATTGCCATCGCCATCAAGGTTTCGACATGGACAGTTTGATTGACCAATGAGAGAATAAATGGGTCGATATCGGTGATACCAATAATCCCGGCAAGAACCAAAAGGCCGACATTGCCATAATATTTTTGAACCAAAACCGTTGCAACCGAAAGTATTACAAATAAAATAGCAAATATCATCGCCGGTTTGATCTCAAACGGATTCTGCAAAGTCTTCAAAGAGTTATTGTTATTTTTTGACGATTTTTCTCTGGTACTAATTGCCAGAATAATTCCAAAAACAAACAAAACCAGCAATTTCCACCAGATAAATTGCAGGAAATCGGGCCGCAGAATCCAGATCAGGGCCATAATTCTCAGATACATGACACTACTGGCCAGAATTGAGGCCTGCAGAGCGGTCACCCCTTTTTCCGGTGATAATCTGGTCACCCGCGCCATTGCAATCGTAACCGCCGTGCTGGATACTATCCCGCCAAGAATGCCGGAGAGCCAAAGACCGACTTTGTGACCGAATTTTTTGGATAGATAATAACCGACAAAACCGATCGAGGATACTAAAACGACAATTTGCCATGTTTTTTGCGGGTTTAATTGAAATTCGAAATAATCTTTATCCGGTAAAACCGGCAGAATTATCAGCGCCACTAAAAGGAATTTGATAACCGCCAGAAATTCAGTTTTGTCAAGATGTTCCACAAAGTTTTCAAGCTTAGATTTTTCCGATAATAAAAAGGTACCGATTATTCCCAGCGCCATTGGAACCCAGATATCGCCAAGTAAGCACAAGGCGCCGATTACAAAAGTCAAAAGCGCCGTTACCTCGCTGGTCCATCCGTAATGTCCTGCCCGGACCTTGGTCAGATAGCCGGTCAATGCCAAGGCACCGACAGCAAGCAGGCTGACCGGCAGAGCCCAAACGACACCAATATTAAAAAGCCAGGCACAGCCGAAACCAAAAATCCCGATAATAGAATAGGTTCGAACACCAATAATGACCAAACCTTTATCTTTCAGTCCGGAACTTTCACGTTCCAGTCCGATCAAAAAAGAGAGCGCCAGCGCGATAAAAAACCGCAAATGAAATGGCCAGGAAAAATCTTCCATTTAAGTTATATAATCCCCTGTTGGCAAATTATTTGGCATAAATCTACATTATTATATTTTCGGTTACAAATTAAAAAATCTGAGTCCGTCGACCAAAGTCATTCGGAGACAAATTTACTACAAAGAATTGTACCGAAATTCCACCATGA
>DAOUVS010000274.1 GCA_030667525.1 Candidatus Zixiibacteriota bacterium
ATACCTATTCCGGTTTGCCCTTTTACGTCACATTCCATTACCCTTTCGCGAGCAAATTGGTAACCCACAGCTTGGGGCTTGTTGATAAACCTATGTCACCGGATCAAACTGTTACCCATGTTCCTGTCTGTTCAATTTCCGCAGAGAATAGAATAAAAAAAAGGGCAGAGTAATTACTCTGCCCTTTATATAATAAATAGATAATTCTATTTTTTGGCCAGATCACTAAAATCAAGCGAGGCCATCTGTTTATACATCCAGTAACGTCTATTATTAAACTCAGTTGCTATATCAGCCAGATCCTTGGCCCGATCAGGATGACTGCTCATCAGAGTCCGGAAACGGACCTCTTCAAAAGCATAGTCTGCATACGGAATGCTCGGCTCTTTACTATCAAGCTTCAGCGGGTTTTTGCCCTCGGCGACCAGATCAGGATTATAACGATATAAAATCCAGTGTCCGGCAGCAACAGCTTTTTTCTGCGAAGCGAGCATCGTCGACATATTGATACCATGAGCGATACAGGATGAGTAGGCGATAACAATCGATGGGCCGTCATATTTTTCGGCCTCAACTATCGCCTTCACAGCCTGTCCATTGCTGGCACCCATAGCAATCTGAGCAACATAAACATTTCCGTAAGACATCAGCATCATACCAAGATCTTTTTTCGGCATCGGTTTTCCGGCAGCGGCGAATTTGGCCACCGCGCCAATCGGCGAGGCTTTCGACATCTGTCCACCGGTATTGGAATAAACTTCGGTATCAAGAACCAGAATATTGACATTCCGGCCGGAAGCCATCACATGGTCAAGACCGCCGTATCCGATATCATAAGCCCAGCCGTCACCGCCAAATGCCCAGACCGATTTTTTGACCAGATAGTCGGCAATGGATAAGAATCTTTTGGCTTCGGCTGTATTTTTCTTTCCTATCTTTTTCTTTAGTGCAGCTACTCGGGCGCGTTGTTCTTCAACGCCGGTTTGAGTTGACTGATCGGCATTTTTAATTTCCGCAACATCTTCCGGGGAGAGCTTTTCAAGAAGCTCTAAAGCATGAACATTCAGCTTATCTGCGGTCAGCCGCATACCAAAAGCAAACTCGGCATTGTCTTCAAATAATGAGTTTGACCAGGCGGGGCCACGTCCATCGGCACGTTGACAGTATGGAGTTGTCGGAAGGTTGCCGCCATAAATTGATGAACATCCGGTCGCATTGCCAATCAAAGCCCGATCACCAAATAGCTGAGTTACCAATTTGACGTAAGGTGTTTCGCCACAACCGGCGCAGGCACCTGAAAATTCGAAATGCGGTTTTACCAACTGACTACCCTTGACCGATTCCGGATTAAAGAGGGAGGTATTTGTTTCAGGTAGCGACAGGAAGAAGTCCCAGTTGGCAACTTCCTGCACGCGAAGCGGCATTTGCGGGGACATCTCAATTGCCTTTTCCTCGGTTCTCTGACCGTCGGCATCTTTAACAAAAGCGGGGCAGGCATTAACGCAAACTTCACATCCGGTGCAATCTTCCGGTGCCACCTGTAATGTATAGCTGAGCCCTACAAAGTTCTTTTGTTTGGCATCAATTGATTTAAAAGCTGCCGGAGCTTTTTTCAATTCTTTGGGATCGTAGATTTTCATTCTGATCGCAGCGTGCGGGCAAACCATCGAGCATATTCCGCACTGAGTACAGGTCTCTTCATTCCAGATCGGAATTTCTACAGCAATATTTCTCTTTTCGTATTGAGTGGTACCAAGCGGGAAAGTTCCGTCATCGGGGAAAACCGAAACCGGAAGATCATCACCCTTGCCGGAGATAATAGTGGCCGTGACATTTTTGACAAAATCAGGTGCGTTATCAGGAATCAGAGGAGGTCTGACAATCGTGCTGGTTGCCTTATTAGGATATTTTACTTCATGCAGATTGTTAAGGGCACCATCAACTGCCGCATAATTCATGTTGACAATTTTTTCGCCCTTATTGCCATAGGTTTTTTTAATGGCATCTTTGATCGCAATTACGGCATCATCTTTGGGAAGGATATCACTGATCATAAAAAACGCGGTTTGCATTATCATGTTAATTCTTGAGCCGAGTCCCAATTCTTTTGCCAGCTTTAAGCCATCAATGACATAAAACTTTAGTTTTTTCTTAACAATCTGTTTCTGAACCTCAATCGGCATTTTGTCCCAGACTTCATCGGGGCCATAGGAGCTGTTCAGGAGAAAAGTTCCGCCATTAACGACACTGTCCAGCATTTCATATCTTTCCAGGAAGGAAGAATTATGACAGGCGACAAAATTGGCCGATGAGATCAAATAAGGGCGAAGTTCCTGTTTTCCAAAACGAACATGGGAAACGGTAACCGCGCCAGCCTTTTTGGAGTCATATACAAAATAACCCTGAGCATTAAAACTGGTATTTTCACCGATAATTTTAATGGAGTTCTTATTGGCGCCAACTGTACCATCAGCACCGAGGCCATAGAAGAGACCGCGAAACACATCGGCACCTTCAATATCGAAAGAGTAATTTACTTTCAGACTGGTGTTAGTAACATCGTCAGTGATACCGACCGTAAAATGATTTTTCGGCTTTTTTGCCTTCAGGTTGTCAAGCACCGCTTTAGCCATTGCCGGATTAAATTCTTTGGAACTGAGTCCATATCGTCCGCCGACAATTATCGGAAACTTCTTAAAAGTAGTTTTACCATTGGCCAGACCTTCGCTGATAGCTGTTTGGACATCGGTGTACATCGGTTCGCCAACAGCGCCCGGCTCTTTGGTGCGATCAAGGACGACAATACTTTTCACCGTTTTCGGAATTGCTTTCAGGAAGTGTTCGACTGAGAAGGGACGATACAATCTGACTTTTAACAAACCGACCTTTTCGCCCTGGCTATTCAAGTAATCAACCGTTTCATGCATTGTCTCGGCACCGGAACCCATCATGATAACAATGCGATCAGCATTAGGGGCACCGACATAATCAAACAGATGATACTGACGGCCAACCACTTTGGCTAATTTGTCCATTGCTTCCTGGATAATTTTTGGAGCCGCGTCGTAATATTTATTAACCGTTTCACGTGCCTGGAAAAAGACATCCGGGTTCTGCGAGGAGCCTTTCAGGGTCGGATGATCGGGTGAAAGTGAGCGTGCCCGCTGGGCGGCTATTAAATCATCATCAACCATTTCGCGTAGTTGGTCAAGTGATATCTCTTCTACCTTTTGCACTTCATGAGAGGTCCTGAAACCATCAAAGAAATGAACCATTGAAATTCTGGAGGCGATTGAGCCGACATGAGCCACCGCCGCCATATCCATGACTTCCTGAATGGAACCGGAAGCAAGAAAACCAAATCCGGTCGAACGGGCCGCCATCACATCGGAATGATCGCCGAAAATTGAGAGGGCATGAGTGGCGACAGATCTGGCCGAAACATGAAAAACGGTCGAGGCCATTTCACCGGCCATTTTAAACATATTTGGCATCATCAGAAGCAGGCCCTGAGAAGCGGTAAAGGTGGTCGTTAATGAACCGGAAGTGGTTGCACCGTGGATGGCACCGGAAGCGCCTCCCTCGGATTGTAATTCAACGACATCAGGGATTGTACCCCATATATTTCTCTTCCCGGCCGCC
>DAOUVS010000343.1 GCA_030667525.1 Candidatus Zixiibacteriota bacterium
GCTCCGGTGAATCTAGTCATAGTTATCGCTTACATGTATCCGACGATTGTAACCCTGCTTTCCGCAGTCTTCCTCAGACAGCCGATTACAGGTTACAAAATCGCAGCTTTACTTATGACAGTTGTTGGGATTTTATTTACCATCGGAATGGATAGTGGTGGATATTTCCTCGGCATCATACTTGCGATCAGTGCGGCCATCTTTTATTCACTTTATCTTATATTCGGCAGCCTATCTATCCAGAAGGCAGGACCATTTTCGGCATCAACAGTTATTATTCTTGCCTCTACAGTAATCTATGGAATTGTTTTAGGTTTTCAAGGTCCGCAGTGGCCTATGAATATCTCCGGTTGGCTGGCAATAATTGCCAGTGCTTTGATTTCAACTGTTTTTGGCCTTATCGCATTTTTTGAAGGACTTAAACGCATTGATACGGCCAATGCGGCGATCATTTCTACGTTTGAAGTTGTTGTAGCCGTTGCTTTGGCGATTATTATTTTGGGGGAAACGCTCACTTTGCCGAAAATCTTCGGCGGCGGCTTGGTTATATCTGCCGTAATTATTCTGGCCAGGAGTGAATATGAAACAGCTCGGGCGAAGATAAGTCATTCCATCTCGCGGTGATTTTCCTGAATAAAAATTTAAGATTAGCGAACGGAAGGTGAATTTATAAGAAAAGTTAGAATGATAGCCGTAATCTTACAGTTCAGCAAAATGGTGGATTTCGTTGCATTATCCAAATTTTATATACTGTTTTTTTAATTCGTTGAATATAGATTTGTAAGTACGATTAATAAGAGTTTACTGTCGGGGCGATTGGGTCTACATAGATATAATCGCACATTTAATGAACAAAGAACCCTATACAACATGTTGTATAGGGTTTAATTTCACCCGATCACAATATAAGAATTAATTATTTGAGATATTCATTCAATTTCAATAGTATAGGTATCGCTTAGGAAAATCCTTCCATCTGGCGCCGCTTCGCAGTATCCATAAAATTCCTTCCAGAACTTCCCTATTATCAGCGGGTGGTCTGCCAACACGGCCAGCTCTGGGTTTAGGTAATAAAGGTTCAATCTTTTTCCATCGCTCGTCATTTATAAAGTGCGTATATTCTGGCATTGTATCACCTCCAATAGCTTAGTACAGGAAAACACTAAAAATGTCTAGCAATGTAACTTATTGTTAATACAATGTATCGTGTCATCTCAAACTTGCAGCTACATTATTATGAATTTTGAAACAGGCACTGATCAGGCACCCATTTCACCCATCGGCGCTGAGATAAGCCCGAACCGGATTGATTTGCGACGGAGAGTTTGAATTCTAAGTTAGTGGTGATATCCTTTCTTGACAGAGCCATTTGATTTCTCTAGAACAGTTTTGAATTATGATTTACCCTACCTGGAGTTAACCGGTTTCGGAATCCTTATCACCTCTCAGGGAAAGGAATTTTCGCGGTGGCCGAAGAAATATCACTTGATTTGTCTCTTTCACTAAAACAGCGAACTAGCGGGAAACATCTCTATTACCTGTTTGCATTCTTTAATTCCTTTTCCTGGGCATCGTTGGCCGAAGGAGTTGTCATCCTCCTGCTGTTGCGCCTTGGAGCCACAGAAACTTGGGTGGGTATTGTGGCATCCTTGCAATATGTGACGCTGCCAGCGATGGTATTGGGCTATGCCACCGTACCCAGACTCGGTGTGACCGGGACTGCAGGGCTTTTCTGGGGAATCCGGAGTTGTTCTGCAGCATTTATGATCATCGCTCCATGGACCCAGCGGTTTGCAGGGAATATGCCGCTGTGGTTCATGCTTTTCGGTTCGCTGTGATTCATGATGGGCCGGGCGGCGGGCTTGGTGGCGTTTACAGGCATCACTACAGAATTGACCACCGAGCGCGATCGGGGTGAACTGATA